>NBLH01000037.1 GCA_002084525.1 Bacteroidetes bacterium 4572_117
GTAAAGTACTTTTCTCTCTGATTTACAACAACTTAACAACTTTAACTTTTTTGCTAATAAAAAGAAAAAAAATGAATTCAAAACAGGCTAAAAATTTGTCGATTTTTGACTTTTTAAAATCACAAGGAATTAACCCCAAACATACCAAAGGCAACAAAGCATTTTATGTTAGTCCTTTTCGTAGTGAGACCAAAGCTAGTTTTAATGTTGATGTTGATAAAAATATTTGGTACGACTATGGTACTGGTGAGGGCGGTCGCATTATCGACCTTGTTACAAAGATGTTTAATATATCAGTTTCTCAGGCACTTAACATGCTGTTAAATACAAATATTTCAAACAACAATCATTTTTTTTCTTTTTACCAGCAAAATTCTAACACAGCCATTAAAATTCAGCACATACAACCAATACAAAACAAGGCACTCATACAATACCTAACAATAAGGAAAATACCTTTAAACATTGCCAAGACCTACCTAAAAGAGGTTTACTACAATACCAACAATAAAAAATACTTCGCTTTAGGCTTTAAAAACGACAAAGGCGGTCATGAACTAAGGAATAAGTATTTTAAAGGCAGCACAAGCCCCAAGCACTATACAAGCATAAAAAACAATGCTACATCATTAAATATTTTTGAGGGTTTTTTTGATTTTCTTACAGCTTTGGCATATTTTAAGACAGTAAAACCGGGTAATGATACCATTATCTTAAATTCGTTGGCATTTTTGGATAAGATTATTCCAAAACTCAAAAGCTATAAAAGAATAAACCTATATTTTGATAACGATAAGGCAGGACAAAAGGCAGTTGAATTAATAATCGTTAATCATTCGCTAGTAATTAATCAGGCTGCCAAGATTTACCCAAACCATAAGGATTTTAACGAATATTATAAAACCCAAATTCTTCCCTCCGCTCAATAGCATCAATTTTTGTTTCATCTACAACTTTGGCATATTTAAGGGTGCTTTTTATGTCAGAGTGCCCCATAAGCTTACTTAGTGTAAAAATGTCTGTACCACTTGCCAAAAGCAAAACGGCAAACGTATGCCGTGAGCTATTATAATTCGCGTTTTTATCTATTCCTGCAATATTCATAAGTTCCTTAACTACCTTTGCAGGGTTTGCCCTTAAATTAAAAACGTTTTGTTCCTGTAAGCCTGTACCTATTATCTTTTTTGCTTTGTCCATTAAAGGGACTTCAACAATTTCGGCAGTGGTGTTTTTTGTTTTTTGCATTAAAGTACTAACATACTCTGCCCTTTTGTGTTTTTGTGTTTTTCTGTCTATGGCATCTTTAAAGATAATGTTTTTATATTTTAAGTTTCTTATGTCCTGCCTACGAAGCCCGGTATAACACGAAAACAAGAAAGCATCCAATACTTTTAATTGATATATCTTTACCCTTGTATCATTCACAAGATTTTCAATCCGTTTTAGTTCATCAATGGTTAAATAAACAACCTCTGTTTGATAAAATTTTATTGAATAATTTTGAAAAACATTATCTTTAATTAATCCTTTGTCCTTTGCCTTGTACAATACAGTACGGATTAACTTTAATTTCTTGTAAATAGTATTTTGTGAATTACCGATATTAAGCAGGTGCTTTTTATATTCATCCAGGAACCGGGTATTGTTTACCTGTTTAAAAGTTAAACCTGTTTTAAAACGGTTCAACATATTCAAATCAGTATTGTAGCTCCTTAATGTTTCCTTTGAATGCTCATTTGCATTTTCTTTATAGTAGTTTTTAGCAAACTCAATAAATAATTCGTTACTGGCTAAACCTCTAAATTGCCGTTCAAAATCGTCAAACGATAAAAACCTGTCATTTAATTGGGCTTCAAAAATTATTGATTGTGCTTTTTGCAGTTCCTTATCAATCAATAAATTTATTTGATGTGATAATTTATGTTTTTTCTGTACCCTTTTTTCCTTATCATTCCATAATTTAGGCTTAATTTTAATTTTTAATGAAAAATCCTTTTTTACATTATCAATATAAAGCCTAAGATATACCGTTTGCGTACCGTCCTTATTTGTGTGGTCATTCCTAAGAAAAATTAGTGCTTTTGCATCCATTATTTTATGTGAGGTGAAATGTGTGAGTATTGTGAGGCAAATGTACGAATTCTATGTGAAAAATCCTACTTATAATTACACGGATTTTTGATAAGTGCCTAAAAAAGAAAAGCTTTGAAAAATTAATTTCAAAGCTTTTTGTTTTCAAGCGGTCTGGACGAGACTCGAACTCGCGACCTCCGCCATGTATCATTCCCAAATATTAAATCAGGCAGTGTGTCCAATTTTTCAATTTCATATGGTGGATCTGCAAAAATCAAATCATAATCCAATTCAAGCTTGTTTAACAAACTAAAAACGTTTGCTTTATATGTACGCACTATTTTCTTGTCAGCATTGAGTATACGTGCAGTTTTCTCCACATACGAAAGGTACTTAGGGCTAATATCAACTGCCATAACATAAGTACATCCCCTTGACATAAATTCATAGGTGATACTACCAGTCCCACTAAACAAATCCAAGACCTTTTTATAAAACTATATTGATATTTAGAATTACCAGCGATCCTTACGAAATTAATTTCTTTAATGTAATTTAAAAGCACTTTATATTGTTTATCATCCTCATCAATATCACCGGATAGATACAAAGCTATCTCTGTTGGTTTTATTTTCACTTGTTGGTATACGTTAAGTATGTAGTAAACAAAATCGCTTTCGTTCTGGTACTGAAAATTATTATACAATAACAACTTTCCTGACTCGCACACAGCAATGTCGAAAAAATCCTTATTTACCATAACACTAACCAAAGTTCCAACCTTATCAGCTTTCTGTAATGAATTATCAATAAAAGTGCTTGCCTGATGATAAAACCTTAATTCTGGGAATTGGTTTACCATTAGGGTTGTTATTGATGAAGGTATGCTGAAAATATTAATAGTATCTAATCCACTTAACTTATTGTAATGTATTTCTTCGTAATCATCAAGAAATTGGTTCAACTCAAAATATGATTTTACTTTTTTTCTGTCGAAAAGCGAAGTTGGTACCAATGTTGATTTTGGGGATTGAAAAATAAAATCAACACTTTTATAAAACTTGTTTAGGAAAGTGTCTGCCTTTAAAAATTCCTGGACGTTCTTATAAAACCTTTCGTTATCACTAACCTTTTCGAAATTAACATTTTTTATCGCAACGCATTTTTGCCGTACGGTATCAACAATACTGTACAAGTAGCCAATTCTGCTAAGCAAAATACTTAAATGATATGTTGTTGTTTTTGTGGCACTAAATGAATCGTTAAATAATGCAAACTCTTTCATCCGTTAGTATTTAATTATTCTTTTTCTCTTTCTAAATCCAAATATTACGCCAAAATTAATAAATAATCTTAAATAATCACACAAAAGTTAAATAAATGTAATGTATTGATTACATTTATTTAGTTCCTGAGCTTCCAAAAACTATCAATAAGTGAGCTAATTTTCAATTTTTAAACCAGAAACATAAGTCAAATATATTACTTAGCGTAGCTTCGCTACAAACAAAAAACAGGAATGCTGAATAACACTCATTTAACGGATTCACACTGATTTTTATGTAGCTTAAAACATACTAATCGAATTTCGTAAAACTTTGGTTTTTTAGCAAAATTTACCTACGGTGAGGGCTACTCCATTCACAACATAATCGCATATAAAATTTGCTATGCGAAACAAAAAAAGGATTTCCATAGAAAACCCTTTCTTTAACTGCCCACAAGACCTGAAACATAAAAACTTTATGTTTTATTTGGTTTTAAAACTATTCCCAGTTCCCGGCATTATTTATATTTTGTTCGAGCGAACCAACCTTTAAACCGATATACTTATCCATTTTAATTGCTTCATCGTCTAAATTGATTCGTAATTGCCGGTTTAAGCCATCTAACAATACCCTATTTGGCACTTTTGCTTCAAATAATGGAACCTTTAGCGTAGAAGTACCAACTTTTGAACCTATCGATAAAATTTTAGCCCCCAAAACAAATTCTGCACCATTAGTGAAAGGGACCATCCGTAAAGAATCAATTGCATAACCATCGGCAAATAAAGAATCCAAAGTACTTATAAAAGAAGTATCCCTACTAATTATACCCATTTTCAAGGCTTCATTTTCGGTAAGCGTGTCCGGTACGCTGCCAATTGCCTTTACCATCGGGATCGAATCATTTTTCACAAAATTGATTAAGGTGTCAAAATCACCGGTAAATTTACCATTTACAGCAAGGTAAGCAAGTTCGGCTGTTCTAATATCCTTTAATTTTTGGATAGTTACGTCATACCTTTTATTTTTTGCTTTTTCAAATTGAATTGGTTCATCAATACTGTTCCAAAGAAAATAAGCTAAAGCAACTATTGCTAGAAACAAAATAATGTTAATTACGGTTTTCATTTTTACTAATTTTAGATTATGTTTGAATGCAAAAATAAAAAAAAAATAATTTCTCCAACTATTGGTTTGGAAAAATTCGGAATTTATTTACTTTTAATTTTACTTCCTGTTATATAACATGTGTAAAAAACGATATAACTAGCAGGTAATCAAGTCTTAACGAAATTTTTATATATAATGCTAAAAAATCATTTAATACAATCTTTTGAAAAAAAATTGCAATATACTCCAACTAGCAATCAAAAATCTTTATTTGAAAAACTGGCAAGTTTTATTGTAAATATCGAAAAATACGGGCTTTTTTTAATTAGAGGATATGCCGGTACAGGAAAAACATCTTCGGTAAGTGCTGTGGTTAAGTCACTTAGCGAATTTAAAATTAATTGCGTACTATTAGCTCCAACAGGAAGGGCAGCAAAAGTATTTAATTATTATTCAAAACATCCTGCTTTTACCGTACATAAAAAAATTTACCGACAAAAATCGTCTTCTGATGGTTTTGGTCATTTTGTGCTTAATAAAAACCTGCATAAAAACACGTTTTTTATTGTTGACGAAGCCTCGATGATAAATAATTCTTCGTATGAAAATTCTGTTTTTGGAACGGGCCAATTATTAGACGATTTGATTGAATACGTATATACCGGCGATAATTGCAGGTTAATATTAATTGGGGATACAGCCCAGCTTCCACCGGTAGGTTTAGAAAAGAGCCCGGCATTAAACCCATTGGTGCTTCAAGATTATGGTATGGAAGTTGTTGACATTGAGCTTACCGAGGTTATAAGGCAGGCAAAAGATTCTTCGATATTAACTAATGCAACCTATTTACGCAGCTTGCTTTCAAGCCCATCGTTTAAAAAACAGTTCCCTGTATTTAAACTTGAAAACAACGATGTTGAACGTATAAATGGGGTCGATTTAATTGACATAATATCAGACACATACGACAAGCATGGGCATGACGGGGCAATAATAATTAACAGGTCGAATAAAAGGGCAAATAAATATAACGAGGGTATCAGGCAGTCGGTTTTATATCGCGACAGCAAGTTGAATAAAGGGGATTTGCTTATGATTGTAAAAAACAATTACTTTTGGTGCGAAACAATTGAAGAAATTGATTTTATAGCCAATGGCGATATTGTTGAAGTTATGGAAATAATGGGATACCAGGACTTATATGGTTTTCATTTTGCTGATGTACGTGTGCGTTTAATCGATTATCAAGACATTGAAATTGAAGTAAAAATCCTACTAGACACCCTTACTATTGAAAGTGCCGCCCTTGGGATGGAAGATAATAAAAAACTATTTTATTCGGTACTTGAAGATTATGCTGATATTAGCTTAAAAAAGGATAAGACAAAAAAAGTTAAAGAAAACAAATTTTTTAATGCACTCCAGGTAAAGTTCTCTTATGCAGTTACTTGCCATAAAGCACAGGGCGGACAATGGAAAATTGTTTTTCTTGATCAGGGTTACATCAACGAAGATATGCTGAGCAAAGAATATATAAGGTGGTTGTATACAGCTTTTACAAGGCCTATTGAAAAATTGTACTTAATTAATTTCCCTGATAAATATTTTGATAACTGATTAATTAAAAATTATATTTTATACTTTAGCCAAAAATAAAATTAGCATGGCGGAAATTATCAAGTGTGTGGAGTTGAAAAAATTCTATCAGGTTGGAACTCAGGTAGTAAAAGCGATAAGAGACATTAGCGTAACTATTGATGCGGGCGAATATGTAGCCATTATGGGGCCTTCGGGTTCGGGAAAATCTACCCTGATGAATATTATTGGCTGTTTAGATACCCCAACTGGCGGCAGTTACATTTTAAACAGCACCGAAGTAGGAAAACTTGAAGATGACCGTTTGGCAGAAATCAGGAACAAGGAAATTGGTTTCGTATTCCAAACGTTTAACCTGATGCCACGGTATTCAGCTTTGGAAAACGTTATGTTGCCACTTGTTTATGCAGGAGTCAGTAAAGAGGGTAGGAAAAAACGCGCACTTGAAGTACTTGACAATGTAAACTTATCGGATCGTGTAACACATAAGCCTAACGAGCTTTCGGGCGGACAAAGGCAGCGCGTGGCTGTTGCACGGGCTTTGGTAAATAAACCCTCTATTATTTTGGCTGATGAACCAACAGGTAACCTTGATTCAAAAACTTCAATTGATATTATGCATTTGTTTTCGGAAATACATAAAATGGGGAATACTATAATTTTAGTAACCCACGAAGAGGAAATAGCACGACATGCACACAGGATTATCAGGTTACGAGATGGCGAAGTAGAATTTGATGAAATAAACAAGGATATAATTGATAAAACGTAGCTTCGCTACAAACAAAAGTAAGAACGCAGATAATGCGGATTTAACAGATTCTCGCAGATTATTATTAGTTTTGAAACACCCTGATACTCTACGGATTTCGTAAAATTTTGCCTTTTCAAATTAAACACATGAAACATCCATAGCAAAGGATTTGCCACCCAAGGGAATGACTATTATGGATGTTCTTCCGCTGTTGCGGAACAGGCAATGTGGCAAAAAAAACGATTAAAAATAGACACATGAAAATTTATACAAAAACAGGCGACAAAGGCCAAACATCGTTATTTGGTGGCAAAAGAGTACCTAAGTACGATTTAAGAGTTGAAACTTACGGAACAATTGATGAGTTGAACTCGTTTATCGGCCTACTTAGGTCGCAAAACATAAAAGATGCTGACAAACATGTTTTATTGGCAATACAAAACCAACTTTTTAGTATTGGGTCAGTAATAGCCACCGAAGATATTTCAAAATTAAAAATTCCGTTACCATCAGAAACCACCATAAAAACACTTGAAAAAGAAATGGACAATATTGATTCTGGTTTAGCTAAACAGATGAATTTTGTTATCCCAGGGGGCAATCAGGCAATAGGTTATTGCCATGTGTGTAGGAGTGTTTGCCGCAGGGCAGAACGTTTAATAGTTAAATTGGCCGATGAAACAAAAGTTGATGGGATAATAATCCAATATATTAACAGGCTTTCAGATTATTTTTTCTTGTTTTCCCGAAAAATCACTTCTGATTTTAATATTCCTGAAGCGATTTGGAAGCCTGGATGAGAATTTTGTAAAATAAAAAAATGATTCCTATGCATCAAATAAAGTCTATTTATAGAAAAAATTATGTTTTTGATAAAAAATATACAATATTTTGCTCTTTTTGCGTTAAACTTTTTCAACCAATAATTTTTCAGGTATAAATTTTTTATATATTTGCGCAAAATTTAAAATCAGTAAACAATTAACATATGTATTGGACATTAGAATTAGCTTCGAAACTTGAAGACGCACCATGGCCGGCAACCAAAGACGAATTAATTGATTTTGCTATCAGGTCGGGTTCGCCCTTAGAAGTGATAGAGAATCTGCAAGAAATTGAAGATGAGGGAGAAACATACGAAAGTATAGAGGATATTTGGCCAGATTATCCTAGCAAAGACGACTTTTTCTTTCACGAAGATGAATATTAAAAAAAATAAGCCGGATTTTAATTAAAATCCGGCTTATTTTTTAAACAAATTTTAGTTTTTCTCTATTTTTAAATCAATCACATCATTTTCAGAGGTATCCCCGCTTTTTTCCCAAATAAACACATCTTGCCATTTTTGGGGCCTATATTGTTTTAACCACTTAAAACCTTTAACCACCTTTTCACTTTCAGTTAAATCTTTTGGTGGGTATATAGTACCTTTTGGGTTACCATAGTACCATATTTTTTCCATTTCGTTATCTAACATATAAATAACCATATTTATACATTCAAGCTTATTTATACCTACCAGTTTTTCTTTATCTAACATAAAATAAATAATGCCGCCTTTTTTTTCTACATCAATCTTGTATAATTTATTCTTTTTTAAGTGGGCAACCATTTTTTCGCCTTTAATCTGGTCAAAGCCATGGCTTTCTGACTTTGATGCCATTATTGAATTATTGGTAAGAAGCACCCTGCTAATTTCATTGCTATCTGTTTGTATTTCGATATAATCAGCTGTAAGCTGATTTTTATCGGACCATAAAACTGGTTCCTTATATAATTTTATTGTTGAATCTAAAAAAGTATATATAAGGGAATCGCTTTTAGCCTGAAAATCGGAACGGAACACCTTTGCCTTGTAGTATGCTTTAATTAACCTGAAAGTAGTTGTATCGGTACCTGAGCGTAAAGTATCAATAATAGACCGTATTGTATCGGCATGCATAAATAACGAGTCGTTATCCTGTATATGTATAAACAAAGCACTGTCAGTAATTACAGACCTTTCGGTAAACTCGTAATATTTGCCAAAATTGCCTTTTAACCTAACATTTTGCACTGAATCAGCTATTATTACATTATCAGTAGCTATACCTAAACCTTTGTTCCGATCATAAAAAATGCTGTCGCCAACAAGCGTTTGTTTTTTATGGGTCAATACAGGGTTTTTGTTTAATTGGCCAATATCTAAGGTGTGATTGTACCACCCAGCTTCGGAATATATGTAATTTGAACTGTCAGAAGCAATAATATCGGTAGGGCTTAACAGGTACGAGATTTTGTCTTTTGTGTTGTGTTTTAATGTATCGGAATACATCGTATATTTAGGGTTTAGCACAACTACCGAATCTTTAAAATAAAGGTCGTCAGTATCGGCATAATAATATCCGTTTTTGCTAATAAGTGTATCCTCTCCGTTAAGTGTCCGGCCACCATCAAAGTAATACCCTATATTGTCAGAGGTATTATAATCCAGGTTCTCGGTATACAGTATCATGCTATCTTTTTGCAGTATTACGTTATACCTGACTTCGGCTAATTTTTCCTTACCGGAATAATGTAATGAATCGCCAAATAAATGGACGGTATCCGTAAGGTCTTCTGTGGGGCTAATTACATGTATATTACCAAATGCAATAAAAAAATTTTCTTTAACATTTAAGTATGCACTATCGCAATACATTTGGGCTGAATTATGCCTTAAAACAACATCTTCTTTCAGGATTTTAACATCTGGGCCATGAATTTCATTCACTTCAAGAAAATGTGAATATTCAATAACAATCATTTTATTTTCTTGGCCTATGCTAAAATTGTTGATAGAAACAAATATGATTAAGCTTATAAATTTGACTAAATTTTTGAACATAAAATAAGTATTTCTGTTTACACTAAAACAGTATGAAACGGATATGTATCAGGCTTTATTTTACTAGTTCATCAATAATATCATCAACGCTAACCCCTTCGGCTTCTGCTTTGTAGTTCCTGATAATCCTATGTCGCATTATTGATGTAGCAACCGCCTTAACGTCTTCAATATCAGGAGAGTACTTATCATTCAACACAGCGTGGGTTTTAGCCCCCAACACTAAGTATTGCGAGGCGCGCGGCCCTGCGCCCCAATTAAGGTATTGGTTTGTAATAGAATGGGCATGTTCCGTATTTGGCCTTGATTTAGCAGCCAACGACACGGCATATTCAATTACATTGGGGTTGATAGGGACTCGCCTTATCAACTTTTGATAATAAAGGATTTCTTCGGCTGAAACCACTTGTTCAAGATTAATATCAATATCCGAGGTAGTATTGTTCACAATCGTGATTTCATCTTCGAGCTTAGGGTAATCTAACCAAATATTGAACATAAAACGATCCAACTGCGCTTCAGGCAGCGGATATGTCCCTTCTTGTTCAATTGGGTTTTGTGTTGCCAATACAAAAAATGGTTTATCCAACACATACCTTTTACCAGAAACCGTTACGGCTTTTTCTTGCATTGCCTCTAATAAAGCAGCTTGTGTTTTAGGTGGTGTTCGGTTAATTTCATCAGCCAAAATAATATTTGCAAATAAAGGGCCTTTAATAAATTCAAAACGGCGTGTTTCGTTTAATATTTCCGATCCCGTAATATCCGATGGCATTAAATCGGGCGTAAACTGTATCCTATTATATTTTAGCCCCAAGACATTTGCTATTGTGTTAACCAGTAGTGTTTTAGCAAGGCCTGGTACACCCACTAAAAGGCAATGCCCGTTACTAAAAAGAGATATTAATACTTCCTGGATGATTTTATCTTGACCATAAATAGCTTTTGTAATTTCTGACATTAACCGATTATTTGATTTCCTTAATGCATCAACGGCTTCAACATCATTTTTAAAATTCATACCTTCCATTTTTTAATAAGCAATAAAAAACAAAAGTATAAAGATTAAAGAAACTTTTAAGCTTATTTTCAATAATTAATGGTAAACTATTATGGCATAATGTCCTGCTTTATATCCTTCGGCAAATTTTTCGGCTACAACTTGAAATAAATAATCGCCAGTTTCTATAAGTTCAACATTTGCCATTGCCAAATAGTTATCACTCGTGCTGCTGATAACAAAATCCCACTTATCGTTTACCTTTTTATATATATTCACATTTATTTGTTTTACACGGTAGTCTCCAATTACTACTATACCATATTTCCAACCTTTGTATAAGGTTCTGTATGTAACTTTTTTATCAAAAATCAGGTCGTATTCTAAGCGTACAATTTCTACTTTTAATGTGTCTTCAATGTATTTAATAACAGGTAGTGCATCGCCCATTATTGGCATCATCGATGTTCCTTTTTTATTATCGGCAAAATCAAATTTTTTGGTTGTACTGGCTTTTTCGCTGGCATTTCGGGGTTCTGTTTGGGCTTTACACAACTCGATATTCGAAAAAATAATTATCAATGTTAAAGCAAGTAATAAAGATTTCATAATTTTATTTTAGGTTAAATAATGTTTTAAATGTACAAATTAATAAGAATAAAACAAAATTTGAACTAATCTTGTGTAGTAATTTATTAATTTTGTACCGTAAAAATATGTTGCAAAGGAATAAAGACAATTAATATTTTAAATAATGATAAATCAAGAGTTATTAAATCCGAAAAGCATTGTAGTAGTTGGTGGATCAAATGATATCCATAAACCCGGAGGAAAAATACTTAAAAATATTATTGATGGGGAGTTTAAAGGTAAATTGTATGTAACAAACCCCAAAGAAACCAATGTTCAAGGTATTAAAAGTTATCAAAAACCTGAGGATTTACCCAATGTGGATTTAGCCATTATTGCAATTCAGGCTAAATATTGTGTTGAACTTGTTAAAATACTGGCAAACGAAAAAAGCACCAAAGCATTTATTATTATATCTGCCGGGTTTAGCGAAATAGGCGAAGAAGGTGCAAAAATTGAAAACCAATTAGTTTCAATAATAAATAAGGTTGACGGAGTGCTAATTGGCCCTAATGGCGTTGGTGTACTTACACCAAATTACCACGGTGTTTTTACTGAACCTATTCCAAAAATGGATCCAAAAGGGGTCGATTTTATTTCGGGATCGGGTGCCACAGCTGTTTTTATTTTAGAAACGGGGGTTGCAAGGGGCTTAACTTTTGCAAATATTTTTTCAGTTGGCAATAGTGCACAAACCGGAGTTGAAGATATATTAAAACACCTGGATGAAAATTTTGACAAAGAAAAAAGCCCTAAAATCAAATTGCTTTACCTTGAAAATATCGATAAACCGCAAATGTTATTAAAACATGCAAGTTCGTTAATAAATAAAGGGTGTAAAATTGCAGCAATAAAAGCTGGAAGTTCCGATGCTGGCAGCAGGGCTGCTTCGTCTCATACCGGTGCATTAGCCAGTTCAGATGTTGCTGTTGATGCTTTGTTTAAAAAGGCAGGAATTGTACGTTGTTATGGTCGCAGTCAGTTAGTTAGCGTAGCTACCGTTTTTGAACAGCACGAAGCAAAAGGGAAAAATTTCGCAATTGTTACACATGCCGGCGGCCCGGCTGTAATGCTTACAGATGCGCTATCAAAAGGTGGTTTAACAGTACCCGAAATAAGAAACGAATATTCAAAATTTTTATTGGCTGAGTTATTTCCCGGGTCTTCGGTATCTAACCCTATTGATTTTTTAGCAACCGGGACAGCAGAACATTTACGGACAATTATAGAATTTGTAAATAAAAAGTTCGATGAAGTGGATGCTATGGCTATAATTTTTGGTACACCGGGGCTTTCGAAAATCTTTGATGTTTATGAGGTTTTAAACGAAAAAATGAAAATCTCAAAAAAACCTATTTACCCGGTGCTGCCATCTACCATTGTGGCAAAAGAAGAAGTAGCTGCTTTTGTTGCAAACGGAAACTCGTATTTTACTGATGAGGTTGTGCTTGGTGAAGCGTTGGCAAAAGTTTATAATACGCCAAAACCTTCTAAAATTGAATGTAATTTTGCTTTTGCCGATGACAAAAAAATCAGGCAAATAATAGACGGGGTAGCAAATGGGTATATTGAACCACTAAAAGTACAGCTTTTGCTTGATTCTGTTGGTATACCAAGGGCTAAAGAAGGTGTTTTTAAATCGAAAGAACAGGCTTTAAAGTTTATGGATAAAATCAGCTACCCGGTTGTTATGAAGGTAGTTGGGCCTGTTCATAAATCAGATGTTGGCGGTGTTGTTTTAAATGTGAAATCGAACGACGAGCTAGACTCTGTTTTTGACAAATTAATGAAAATCGCTGAGGCTGAAGCAGTTTTAATCCAACCAATGCTTTCTGGGATGGAACTTTTTGTTGGTGCAAAATATGAAGAACGATTTGGCCATTTAATACTTGTTGGTTTAGGAGGTATTTTTATCGAAGCTTTGAAAGATGTTTCCGCCGGGCTTGCACCCCTTAACGAAGATGAAGCTTTATCGATGATACAATCGTTAAATTCATACAAAATATTGAAAGGAATAAGAGGCCAACAAGGGGCAGATGAAAAAAAATTAGCCGAAATAATGATCCGTTTAAGTGCTTTATTACATTTTGCACCTGAAATTGTTGAATTAGATTTGAATCCATTGCTAGCCGAAGGCGAAAAAATTATAGCCGTAGATGCAAGGATGAGGATTGAGAAAAATAAATAACTTTAGAAAAATGATTGGTGTTTGGCAATTCAATATTTAATGTCAACTAATACATGAACTGCCGGGTTAACCCGGCAGTTGTGAATACTTAGGCTTTAATCAACCGTTTTATCTTAGGATCAGCTACCGCATGTTAACATTGGTTCTCTATGTCTTTATGAGACCCTAGTCTGTCCATAAAATCAAGGTTTCTTTGTTATTCGATATGTTAACTTTAATTAAAAAATATGAGAAGTTGGCAGTAGTCAATCTACAGTACGAAGTAGCTCTGCAAAGACTGCCTGCTGAATACTATTCTCATTTCAAAATAGTAAAACACATAATAATACTATACTGACATTAAAGATCGACCCTTATTAATCCTTATTCTCAACTAACCATTTATATTCAGCCATTAAGTTAACAAAGACTTGCCTAAATTGTTCAAACAGGGTCTCAAACTCCCCTATTTCATCATTTGAGTTTGAATTTACTTTTGCATTATAATCGCCACCGACTACTCTCGTAGCAACTGTTACAAGAGCTTTTAGCCGTTTGAACACTAGTCTGTCTAAGATAAAAAATATGATAAAAATTGCGGCAATCATTATTGCTATAACCGAAAAAATTACTTTTGTTTTTGTTGCATTCATTTCAGCATATAAATGTGTAACATCATGAAGAACAAAAACGCCACCAGTTTTCCTGTTACCGGCATCGTATAATGGGATAATACCATGCACCAGAGTTTTGCCATCTTTTTCTATTTCATTTATCACCATGCCTTTATCATCAATATTTTCAACATCGGCTGTAAACTCAATTATCTCATCGTTGTGCGAAGTGTTTTCAATTAGTAAGGTTGTTGGCAATTTATCCCAGTTGTTTTCAATATTTTTTGTTTTACATACTGACTCCCATTTTTTTTCGTCTAAAAACTCTTTTTTCACCAACAAGCCGTAATCATCGCCTGTCTGTTTCTTCATTATTTCAAAAAAGTGTTCAATTTCCTCTCCCAATTCCATGTATCCAATAATAGAATCGTTATGTAAATAAGGGTGTACCGTCCTTAGGGCAAATGCTGTTTTTCCAAGTTCGATACCATACGAAAGCTCTTTTGTTTTAACTGCTGCCTCATAAGTAAAACGGGTAATTATATCACCATTTTTTTCTTTGTTATGTACCCTAAGGAAACATTTTTTTTCAGGTTCAGCTTCAATAAAATACCAATGGGTTATACCTGTCTTTGTTTTTAGGTCTTCAAAAATAGGTTTTGTATAGCCATAAAGCTTATCAATGTCCTTTTTTAAAAACAAATCTCTCATTTTTTCATTCGACAACAAACCTGTTAGGGTTGCATGCATCATCCTGCTATCGTTTTCTGCTAAATTGTTAAATGCATTTTTTGTTTGCTCAATAGCTTGTTCCGAAGCTAATTTAATGTTTTTTTTGTACGAAATGTTTATGAAATTTAAAATTAGAGTGGTTCCAATCGCAATAACAATAAATAAAAAAACAACTATCTTAAACTTAATTGAATTTGTTTTCATATGTCTATTTTTAAATGTTTTCATTTGCCACATGTTACCGTATGATGTAAAATAATCATTTTTTTTGATGACTAATAATTATTTTAATGATACTTGTTCATGTGTTTATTTTTATTAAATATTTATCCCTAATACTTCTTTTGCGGCTTTTTGTAGTTTTTGTATTGTTTCAGGATTGTCAGCTGTAGCAAATGAAATAAAACCAATTAACACACCGGCTTTTAAGCCTATTTTTCCTTTTACTGAAAATTCATCGAGGTTTTTTGCTTTTATCGCCTCTTCAATTTTCAAACGCATATCGTAAAGTTTTGACATAATTGAATTTTTTTGTTCAAATATAAACTAATTCTCACTAAAATCTGTCTCAAATCTTATTTTATATCCATCAATTGTATATCCCTTGCCTGGGTTGCTGCATTGCAGCTAACATATACTATTTTTTCAGGTTCGGCAGCCAATATCACTTCAACAACATCTTTATGCATCCCTGTCCGTGGCGGATCAACAATTATTGTATCTGGTTTTCCATTTTCCAAAACAAAATCTTCATTTAGTATATCTTTCATATCACCGGCAAAAAAAGAAGTGTTATCTATCTTGTTTATTGATGAATTTACATTGGCGTCTTCAATTGCTTCGGGGACATATTCAACACCAACAACTTTTTTAGCCTCTGATGCAATAAAATTTGCAATGGTGCCCGTACCTGTGTATAAATCATAAACTATCTCATTATTCTGAATATCAGCATATTCACGTACAAGACAATATAAATTATAGGCTTGTTCAGAGTTTGTTTGGTAAAATGATTTTGGCCCTATTTTGAACTTTAAGTTTTCCATTTGCTCAAAAATATGATCAACACCTGAAAATAACTTTATGGGTAAATCTGTTATTGTGTCATTCTTTTTGGGGTTGATAACATACATTAACGAACTGATTTCAGGAAAATTTTCCTGAATAAAACCCAATAGCTTTGTACGCAGCTTTTCATCTTCATAAAAAAGAGACAAAATTACCATTAAATCACCGGTGCTAGATGTACGGATAATCAGGTTTCTTAAAAAACCTGTTTCATTTTTTATATCGTAAAATGTAAGTTGATTATCAGTCGCATATTTTTTAAATGCCAAACGTATTGCATTCGAAGGGTCTTTTTGCAAATAACAAGTTTCAATATCTACAATTTTATCAAACATTTTAGGAATATGAAAGCCCAATGCATCCCTGTTTTCAATAATATCATCAGAAATCTCCTCTTTTGTAAGCCACCGTTTGTTCGAAAAAGTAAATTCAAGCTTATTCCTGTAAAAGTATTCGTTTTGCGAAGCTAGTATGCTTTCTGCTTCGGGGAGCTTAATTCCGCCAATATGGGTAAGCTGATCTATAACTTGCTTTTGTTTATATACCAATTGGTCCTGATATGGTAAACTTTGCCATTTACACCCACCGCATACCCCAAAATGTGAACATTTTGCTTCAACCCTTTGCTCTGAATATTTATGGAACTTAATAGGATATGCTTCCATAAAATTCTTTTTCTTCCTGTTTACCTGAATATCGACTATATCGCCCGGTATGCAATCTTTTACAAAAACAATCAACTCCCTTTCCTCATCTCCTGCAACAATAATTTTTGCAATTGCTTTGCCTTCTGCGGCCAAATCAACAATCTCAATATTTTCGTATATCGGTAGTTTTCTTCTATTTCTTCTTCCCAAAACAACAGTATTTTAAATTAAAACCGCAAAATTCGGCTAATTTTTAGTTTTATCAAAATTGAATACTTAAAAACCCAAGTTTATTTTACTTACAACATCAGTTAAAGGGTTACTGTCATTATCAACACATTGCATAAACATGTTTTTAATTTGCTCCGGCGAATTATCAACAACAAAAGATTGTCCCGTCCATTGCAATAAGTCAATATCATTATAATCGTTACCAATACTTAGCGTATCAAGTTCTGAAATCCCCAGCATTTCACATAAATATTTGCCTCCAAATGCTTTCGATACATTTTTAGGGAATATTTCGAGCCAAATAGATTTTCCATCTAATGGCGATGTTGCCCTTATCACTTTTAAACCTGAAATTTTACTTTTTACTGTTTCAAAGTCTGTTTCATTATTTAATATTACCAAAAATTGTGTTGCTTGTTTTATCGGATAAAAGCCGTTTAAACTTACGTAATATTTTCTCTATCCGGGTAATTTGTTCATTATTTAAAGCTGTTTTATAAATTATTTCTTTTGTCTTCCAGTTAACAATTCCAGCTCCTGATGAAAACACAAGGTAATCAAATGGGGTTAAATCATTTAAAACCGTTAGTGCACTATACAGAGTCCTACCTGTAGCAAATACCCTGATAATTCCTTCATGGCCTATTTTCTCTAGTGTTTTCCAATCATCGTTGCCAATTTTTTTCGAAGAATTTAATAGTGTCCCATCTAAATCGATCAAAACCATCCGGGCATTTGTTTTTTTATTTGTCCTCATTTATTGAATTATATATTTTTTTTCTTTTCTACTATTTTCAATCATTATCGATTTTTCATTCGCAAAAGGGTTAAATAAACACAAAAATACACAGTAAAGAATAAGCCTATTAGCCATAGTTTAAATTGTTTTTATAAAACCAGATACTAAATAAGGTTCAAAAATAATGTATAAAAACAACTTATCTGTATAAACCCATTTACAATTTACGGTTTTTTCCCGATTGCCCACCTTAATACTGTAAAATATCTTTGTTTCATCAAAATACAATTTAGATTTTTAGAGCTTACCCTTAACCTACTATACTTTAAATTGTTAAATTATTCATTAAGCTGGTATTCAACAATAAACAGCTTTTTAAAAATCTAATTTTAACCCGTTTTCTGTATAATTTAAATTTCGTACAAATATCGTCAATTATAGACGTGTACATATCCATCCGTATAATTACTTATATGATTTACGGGTTTTTACGGATTGAAACAACCGATATATTAAAGACCTTTGTTTTTAATGGTGATTAATACTAATTCTATTGAATTGGGATGCAATTTTTATTAAAAATGTTTTTAACTAAAAATTTTAAATTATGAAAAAAATATTACTATTTTCTCTGAGCTTCTGGTTAGCAATGGGAGCTTTTGCTCAAAACGAGCATTGGACAAGGCAATTTAAAAAGCCGATTTCAACAACTGAAATGTCAGCAATTACTGGAATGTCAGACGGTGTAGGTTCGCCTACAATTTCTCAAATGAAATGGCATGATGGCAAATTGTGGTTTTCGGGCGCCTGGGAACCCGGTGTTTCTGGTGCTGACCCTTCTCAATCAAAACTTAACGAATACTGGCATTTATGGACATGGTCACCTGTTGATGGTTACGAAGCTGTTGTATATTATCATACAGCACAAGGTGGGGTTGGCCCAATGGGGGTGATTAATGATTTTCTTTGGCTTCCTGATGGGAAATTAGTTGTAGCCGGTGAATTTACACGAATCGATAATCCCGGAGGCACCCGTTACCGTGAAGTTCAGGCATTAGCAATTTATGATGCATCCGAAACTACTGCGAATAAATGGCAACCGCTTGGTACATTTCAGTACAATGGTGCAGTTAGTAGTGGTGGTTCTATATATAAGTTAGCTTATGATTCGCAAGGCAATGATTTATATATGTCAGGAACATTTTCCGGAATACCTTCAACTCTAAGTTTTCAAATTCACAAATACAATTTAGACAATCAAACATACGAACCACTAGAACGCGGTGTTTATGGGACAAACCCTAAGTTTGTGAAAAACATGATTATAGATAAAACTACTACGCCTTCTACTCTGTATATTGGGGGTTCATTTAAGTGGGTTGGTGGCGATGGCGATGAACAAGCCGGTGGCGGGACTGCTTTATATACAGATGCTGTTGCTAGCTATCAAGACGGTAGGGATGCCGGATTTGGATGGAGATCTTATGGTACAACTTTAAAAAATGCTGCAGATTTTATGTTTAACACATCGGCAACTGTTCAGGATTTGGCCATTATTGATGGTGAATTATGGATTGTTGGCGCATTCAAACATGAAACAGATGCCAATATTGCAGGTGTTGCAAAATGGGACCCTGCCGCTGCTTCAGGAGCTGGGGACTGGGTAGATCCTACAGGAAAAGGTGGGGTTGGCCGAGATATATTTTCTGTAGAACAAGCAGCTAATGGTAAAGTATATTTTGCAGGAGCTTTTGGTGGTCGTAATGGTACAAGTACTTTCTACAATGGATTTGCCAATGGCGATGAAGCAAATATGGCCATGTCTTATGACCCTGCAACCGGCACATGGGCTGAGCTTGGTAACGGTTTATCTGGAAATGTAATGCCGGAATGCCATTTGACTACACACGGAAATGATGTTTATTTTGCAGGTGATTTTGAATATTTCGACCCTACTTATTTCAACACAAATCAAAATGCTGATTTTGAGTCATATTATGTTGCCCGTTGGAATGAAAATTTGGATTTTTCAACAGCTCCAATAATATCTGGCACAAAAGGGGCCGGCTCATTAACTATTAATGTTATAGGCGGTACAGGGACATGGACTTATTCTTTAAACGGTGCAACTGCACAGTCAAATAATGCTTTTTCAGGATTAGCGACCGGCTTACATTATGTAGCAGTTACCAATGGAACTTACACCGATACAATTTGGGCAGAATTTAAAGCTCCACTACCTGCAGAAGTAGCAATTGGTGGAAGTAACAATATACATTGGTCAAGGGCATTTCAAGACCCTATAGAGCATAATGCAGGTGTAATGGATGCAACTACCGGGATGAAAGGCAGTTTAACTCGTTCAACCGGAGCTGAATGGCATGATGGAAAACTATATTTTACAGGACATTTAGACAGTTGGTATGTATGGTGTTACGATCCGGCTAGTGGTTATTCTGAAATTGCAAATACATTTACGGGGCCACCGGAAGGCTTAGCATGGCATAACGACAAACTTTATGTTTGGGGTGCACTGGGAACAGCCTGGAAAAGTATTGCGGTTTACGATCCGGCAACAACAACATGGAGTACTTTTAATGGAACTTATAACGGCACGCCAGTTTTTGGGACAGGTACATCCGATGGTTCGTCTGGCATTGTTAGTGATTTAACTTGGGATGCAGCCGGAAATATGTATTTTGTAGGAAATTGGGCTTTTGACAATAGTATATTCCCGGGTAATGCAGCTTCTGCTGTTAAAGTAACACCCGCGGGTGTATATGAGACCTTAGGTACTTTTATTAGTGAATATACAGCTGGGCATCCGAAAGGGATATTTACAATTTTACTCGACGAAACTAAATCACCTATGGATATGTATATTGGCGGAACATTCAAATATGCCAGAGGTGGAACACAAGTAGAAAATGAAACTTATAATGTGGCAAAATGGGATCCTTCATTAAATAGTGGAAACGGTGATTGGGGTAAAATGGGTAGCAATACTGATGGCGATGCCGGTTTACCTCCAATTTCATTTATAGGGTTTTTTATGAATGGTGGCGACGCAAAAGTTACTGATATGGTAATAGATACTAATGGGGATATATATGCAAGTGGTTCAATTGCAATTTATGATGACAATCCTGTAATTGCAGATCGCGACGAACATTTTGGCCTTGTAAAATACGATGCATCAGAAAATAAGTGGATAGGTGCTTCGAATGCAGGTGGAGTTACAAGAGATATTGCACAAATGTCCTGGTTAGATGCTAATACGCTATTGCTATCGGGTTCTTTTAATCATGCAGAAAACTTTACTCATTTGGGGAATGTGGCCAAACTCAATACCACAACCGGTGAATTTATTTCTCTAGGTGGTGGCTTGGTACGCGAAGGCATGGATCAGACTATTGGAGCAGAAGTTGTCCACGCTATAAAAGGAAATGAAATTTATTTCTTTGGGTTTTTCGATCATGCTGGTGTTAATGCTAATTCTCATTTAGATGCCCCCAATTCATCAACTTATATTGCAATGTGGGATGGCACAAAAAATCTTGACCCAAACGATGGGCTTAAAACTGAGTCTGAAATTAATGTTTGTGTAACAAGTCAATATAGTGGTTCTAATGTTTCTGTTACATTTGAGGCAAGTGGTGCCGCTGCCGGAAGTACTTATAAATGGTTTAAATGGTCAAGCACAAAATTTGTAGAAGTAGGTACAGGTAGCCCATATACCGAATCAATTTATGGAAAAGCCGGTGATGAAGTGATGAGATATGTTGCTGTTGAAAATGCTGATGGTGTTTTAGGAGGAAAGCTCCCAGTTAAAGTAAAATATTTATATAAAGATGATTTTAATGCGATTGTTCCGGAAATTGTTTTGGACGCAACTGCTAATGAGCTGATTTGCAATACGGTAAGCCTTTCTTATGAATGGTATCAAAATACTACTGTTTTATCTGATGTAACACGTATAATAACTCCTCCGGGTGATGGTGATTATACTGCCAAGATTGTTTCCGGTTCGTGTACTTCATTAGCCTCTAATGTTATTTCAATTGCATCTGCAAACAATGCACCAACTGTGGCAAACGAAATAGCCGATGTGACTATAGATGAGGGGTTTGGCACAAGTGCTGTCGATATTTCAACTACATTTGCTGATGCGGACGGTGACGCTCTTACTTATACAGTTGCCAGTAGCAACGCAGCAGTTGTTACGGCTGCAATTGCGGGGACTACCTTAACCTTGACTGAAGTAGGGAACGGTACATCTAATGTTACGGTAACAGCAGACGACGGAAATGGCGGTACGGTTGATGATATTTTTGTGGTAACAGTTAGTGCTGCAGCAAACAATGCCCCTGTAGCTGATGCAGGTGCTGACCAATCTGTGAGTGCAGGAGCAACTGTAACATTAGATGGTAGTGCTTCAACAGATGATGATGGTGATGCTTTAACTTATGCATGGACTGCACCAGCAGGCATTACGTTATCTTCTACAGATGTTGTTTCACCAACATTTACAGCCCCATCTGTTACCTCAAGTACTGATTATACTATTTCTTTAGTGGTTAATGATGGTACTGACGATTCCGCTGCTGACGAAGTAGTGGTTACAGTTAGCCCTGTAACGGGAATTGAAGAAAACGGCATAGAAGATGTTTCTATATATCCAAACCCTGTATCTGATAACTGTGTTATTAGTTTTGATTTGCAAAGTGCAGAATATTGTGAAATTTCAATATTAAACATTGCAGGCAAAGAAATAGACAAAGTATTAGACGGGAAAATGTCAGGAGGGAAACATGTTGTAAACTGGAATGCAGGAAACGTAAATCCAGGATTATATTTTATCAGAATAAGAAGAGATGAAAATGTTGCTACCTATCAAATTATCGTCAAATAGATAGGGGGGGAGTCAGGGTTTGTTTTTTTGTATAAAGAACATTGGGATGATAATGTCGAATATAAATCAAACCCTGACTATTGAAACTAAGGCCATTTCTATCAATTACTTTTTTGCTGTAAATTAATTATTAGAAAAGGCCTTAAATATTCTTAAAACTAATCAGATTAAATAAATGAGTCCAGTCTAAAAAGCCTTAATACGAGATTTTCTGCAACTTATTATCCCAACCCTAAAGGGCGAAGTCGCTGAAAATCAGGACGCCCTTTAGGGTTAGGGGTAAATTCTGATTTTCAGATTGTACTTTTTCACCCTTTTTAGACTGGACTTTTAACTTACCTTTATTTTATATTTTCATCCACGGTATTGGATATTTATTTAATTTATGCATTTACAATAATAGCTTTTGTTACAGGATATGTATTTTTTGAATATGTTAAGCCTTTAAAAAGATACTTGATAAGCAAAAAACTAAAATATAAAACCACTAAAAGATATGCAAAAACTTTTTTGCAAAAAAAAGATGGATCACAAATAAAAAACGAAGCTAAAATTTTGATTTATATATCAGTTTTTGAACAAAAGGTTATTATTTTAGCTGATAAAAATGTGGAAAAGAGTATTCCTAAACTGGTTTGGGAAAAAATAAAGTTTGATTTTCAAAATATATTTAAAGCAAGGGATATTTCTATTGCTTTGCTTGAACAGTTATACTATTCTAAACAAGTATTTTTAAAATATCTTCCATTAGTTGAAAACAAAGTTTATGAGCTTACCGATAATGTAAAATCAAGAATAAGAATATCGAGTCCTGAAAATTACATAACAGTATTTTCATAAACCTATCATTGTTCACAAAAAAATTACAATATTGCCTCACTTTGTGAACAAAACATCTGCCACCATCATAAATAAACATATTTTTCTTACAGGAGGATGGATAGATAATACCTTCAGGTGTAAAAAAGCAGGTGACCATAAACCTGAAATGCAATTTATTCATGTATTAATCAAGTATGATTATATTTA
>NBLH01000244.1 GCA_002084525.1 Bacteroidetes bacterium 4572_117
AAAAAATTACAGATGTTGACTTAAATAGTAAAACAGTAAAAACAGAATCAGGAGATGAATATACTTATGATAAATTAGTTTTTGCAACAGGATCTAAAGTTGTAATTCCTAGCTTTATTCCAGGTTATAATCTTGATAATGTATTTTATATTAAAAAAAGTTATAACTACATTAAACAATTGCACATAGATTTAAAATCGAAACAAAATATTGTTGTTATTGGTGGAGGATTTATTGGAGCTGAGGTTGCCGAGCAGCTTGCACTAAATATCGGTAAAAAAGTTACCTTAATTGAAAGCGAAAACTATTGTTTTTCTAAAGCTTTTTCAAAAGAGTTGAGCAAAATAGCTACAGAGGCTTTGGGTAATACGAATGTTCAGGTAAAAACTTCAGTACGGGTTAAAGAACTAAAAGGCAAAAATAATAAAGTTGACACTGTTATTTTGGAAAATAATGAAGAAATTAGCTGTGATGCAGTAATAATGGCAATTGGTTATAAACCAAATACAGAGTTGGCAAAAGATTGCGGTTTACAATTAAACCGGATTGGGGCAATTGTTAAAGATAATTATGAAAGAACCAAAGAAAAGGGTGTTTGTGCGGTAGGCGATTGCTCACAAACAATAGGGTTTCTTACGGGGCGTTCAGATCATGTTATGCTTGCATCTACTGCAACAGCTGAGGCACGTGTACTTGGTCATAATATTTTTGGTGTTAAGATGAGAAAGGCGTTTATGGGTACACTTGCTGTTTTTTCTACTGAAATAGATGGTTTGGCAATGGCAGCAGCCGGCATTAACGATTCAAGTGCTAAAGAAACAAATATTGATTACTTGTCGGCAAAATTTACTGATTTTGATACACATCCGGGTAAATTTAGTCATTCAAAGCAGTTGAGTGTTAAACTTTTTGCATCAGCACAAGATGGATCCATACTTGGAGGTGAAGTTTGGGGAGGGAAATCT
Organism: Bacteroidetes bacterium 4572_117; assembly: GCA_002084525.1. Classification (GTDB taxonomy): domain Bacteria; phylum Bacteroidota; class Bacteroidia; order Bacteroidales; family NBLH01; genus NBLH01. The sequence continues at coordinate 966 of NBLH01000244.1, forward strand.
GCCGGAGAAATCATAAATACAATTAGTTTGGCAATTCAAAAAGGAGTTACTGTATTTGAAATGGTTTCTTTTCAAATAGGTTCACATCCTTTATTAACCAGTGCACCTACAAAAACTCATTTAATTAAAGCTGCCGAAGGTATTATTGCACAAATGAAATAATAATAGGTTAAAAGCTAAAATGGTGTGTATTTTTAAAGTTTCATTTTATAGATTTTTAGGATTGTCAAACTTTTTTCGAAACATGTAGAAATTGGCAGATAGTAATTGTAAAGTTTATCCATTGAAAATAGTTTTTGTTATAAAATAGTAAAAAATCAAATTATTGACTTTATGTACAGGCTCTAAATAAGGATTTTTTTGTTTAACAGATATAAAAACGGAGGTATATTATGAAAGATTTGATGAATTTATATGATGATTTGAATTGGCAAAATGCTGATGAATATTTTGAAGGCACCAAGAGAAAAGTGCTTAGGGATAAAGATGGCGCTAAAACCGTTTTGTTAAAATTCCCGGCAGGTTTTTATATGTCACCACACTCGCACATAACAACAGAACAACATTTTATTCTTGAAGGCGAATATATTAGCCATGATAAGGTATTTTCAGCGGGATCTTATCAAATTTTTTCGGCAGGTGATGAACATGGGCCTTTTAGTTCTGAAAAAGGGGCACTTGTTTTAGTTATTTGGGATCCTAAAAAATAGGACAAATTAAAAATACCAACATATTGGTATTGATATATATTTAAATTATTGTTTATTTTGCTTTTATTTAGATTAAATAAAAATAGGGATAAAATAATAATAATTTTAATAAAATAATCATGGGTAAATTACATTATAAAGTATCAGAAGATTGTATTGGTTGTAGGGCTTGCGTTGATGTGGCAAATTCAAATTTTGATATGAATGAGGATAATATTGCCTTTTTAAAAAAGCAACCGGTTAATAATGAAGAAGAACAAAGTTGCGAGGAGGCATTGGAGGTATGTCCGGTAAATGCAATTTCTGTACAGAAATTAGAAGCTTCAAAAGTTGATGTGGAACCGGTGCTTGCAAATAGTATTATTAAAACAACATTAGATACTTATCCTCAGCTAAAGCCTATTCTGGTTAAAATTTCACCAAAATTTAAAAAGCTTCAAAACCCGGCCATGTATAATACCATTGCCCGCTTTGCTTCTTTTAAAGATGCAGCGCGTTTGGCCGGAATTTCTGTTTGCGAAATATTACATACACTTAATAAAGTTTTGGGTGTTGAAGATAAACTTGTTAAGCAAATGCCGGGCTGTATTGCCACCTTAAAAGAAGATGAAGTTGTTGGTGGTGAGGAAATTACCTGGGAAGAAAGTGTGGAACGGTACATTTATAACAGTGATGTTATTACTGAACTGATGGACAAAGTGTCAAAGCTAAAGCCCCAGGATAATATGGTGATAATTTCAGTTGAAAAGCCTGATGCTTTGTTAAAAACAGCAGTTGGTTTGGGTTTGAAGATAAATATTGAAAAAAACAGGGAATATCGTGTTTCTATTTTTAATGCTAATCCTATAAAAAAGGATATAGACTGGAAAGAAAGGAAAGATGAGTTTGAAGTGTTGGATGTAAGGACTTTAAAAACAAACCCGTTTGATATTATTATAAAACGGTCGTCAGAAATTGAAGAAAATGATGGTTTTATATTAAAACAAAATTTTGAACCCACACCTATTATCAATATGCTTAACGAAATGGGTTTCGAGAGTATTGTTGAACCAAAAGAACAAGATGGTGTTTGGGTTTACTTTTATAAAAAACCAATATCGGAAAATTCCGGCAAAAAGGATATTGATAAACCATCTGTGGTAATTCAGTCTGCTACACCGGTTGCTTACCCCGTTATTATGAAGCTCCTTCAATCTGAAAAAATTCGCAATTCAATAAATATTAGCGAGTTGAAGGTTTGGGTGGAGACTGAAAAACATTTAAGCTGGATTGTTAATGGAAAAGCAGATATAAGTTTTTCAGCATTAGTAACTTCTGCAAAGCTTAGGGATAGTGATATAAAAATACCTGCCCTTTTTGTTTGGGACAACTTTTATATTTTAACCAGGGGTTATAAAGCAACTAGTTTAAATGATATAAAAGGGAAAAAAATTCAAACACCCTTATTTGAAGAAGCACCTCCAGCTAAAATAACCAAATATCTTATTAAAGCCAAGGGGCTTGATGTTGATGATTTTGAATTTGTTTATGGTGAACCTTTTGGTAGGCCCGAGGAGATTTATTTAGATTTTATAAGAGGACATGCCGATACGGTTATTTTGCGGGAACCCGAAGCCAGTTACGCAATTAAAACCATGGAAAAAATAGGGGAGGATATTTCGATAATATCATATAACCAAATATGGAATGAAATTAATGAAGGTTTTGGAAGTTTCCCTAATGCAGGGATTGTTTTAAAAGGCGAATTTGTCAGAAAATACCCTGAAATTACAGAAATGTTTCTTGAAGAACTTAAAAATGCAATAGAGTGGCTTAATGAACACAAAACTGAATCAGCTAGGCAGTCTTTTGAAATGATGAAACAGCCTATTGAAAATATTGAACTTTTTTTGAACAGGGTTAAGTTTGAGTATGTTGAAGGGGATGAATTATTGGCTAAAGTCAACGATTATTTTAACATTCTCATAGTCCAGGGAATAGTAGAAACAAAAATGGATACGGAATTTACAAATATTTTTAAATTAAACAATTAAAAAAATGAAAACATTAAGCGATGTAGCAAATGCAATTACAAAAGTGATGCATCCTGCAATTAATTACCCTTTAACAGAACTAGGTATTGTAACCGATGTTGAACTTGAGGATAACAAAGTTACACTGGTTTTTGCTTTTCCATTCCCGAATATCCCCATTGCTGATCAACTAATTAATTCTATTGAACAGCCGATAAAAGAATTGGGACTTGAAATGGAACACAGTATTCGCATTATGAGTGAAGAGGAAAAAGCAACTTTCCTACAATTAGAAGCAGCAGGTTGGAAAGGTATGTAAGCAGTCTTAGAATGAAAACTCTGTAAGGTATATATCTATAAGGTTTTTGACACAATAATATTTTGAATATGCAGTCATGAGCTTAGTCTAAAAAGGGTGAAAAAGTACAATCTAAAAATCAGGATTTACCCCTAACCCTAAAGGGCGTCCTGATTTTCAGCGACTTCGCCCTTTAGGGTTAATATTTATGTTGGCAAATAAAATTATATTATTAACCGGAGCTACTGATGGAATTGGCTATCAAACAGCTATTGAATTGGCTAAATTAAACCCGGTTTTAATCCTTCATGGCAAAAACCTGAAAAAAGGCGAAGAGATAAAAAATGAGTTGATTTCAAATACCGGTAATAAGCAAATCCATTATTATAATGCTGATTTAAGCTCTTTTGGACAAATTGGAGCTTTTTCTGAAGTTGTCCATAAAGAATTTCAACATATTGATATTCTGATTAATAATGCAGGTATTTATGAAGCTAATAAAATAATACTTGAAAATGGGTTTGAAAAAACCTTTATGGTTAATTACTTATCTTCATTTTCTCTAACATTAAGTTTGCTTGACTTGTTAAAAAAGGCAGATAATGCAAAAATTATCAATGTAAGCTCTATGGTTCATGCAAGTTCTATTGATTTTGGGAATTTGAATGCCGAAAAATCATATTCTGGTGAATCTGCCTATTCTTTATCGAAACTTTGTAACATTTTATTTAGTTATGAGCTGGCAGAAAAGCTTAAATCTCAAGACATCCGGGTTAATGCATTACACCCCGGGGTAATTAATACAAAATTATTACGAACAGGTTGGGGGCCTTTTGGTGATTCAGTAAAAGAGGGAGCCAAAAGGATTCTTTTTTTGGTAAAAGATGAGAATCTGGCTGTTACTGGAAAATATTTTGAACAAGATTATGAAGTGCAATCAGCTCAAGTTTCTTATAATGAAGCAACAAGAAAAAAATTGTGGAAAATAAGTTTGAGTTGGGCTAATAGGTTTTTAAAAAAGAAAATAAGTTTATAAAAAATGTTTATTGAGGGGCTAGGTATATTAAAACATGCGGTAATGATTACAGGCTTTGTGTTTGTAATGATGTTGGTTATTGAATATATCAATGTGCAAACCAAAGGCTTGTGGCAGAATTTGGTATCTGAAAATAAATGGAAACAGTATTTATTTGCAGCACTTTTGGGAGCTATTCCCGGTTGTTTGGGTGCTTTTACGGCAGTTGCTTTATTTTCGCACAGATTGTTATCGTTTGGAGCATTGGTTACAGCTATGATAGCTACCAGTGGTGATGAAGCTTTTGTAATGTTTGCCATGTTTCCAAAAGATGCAGCATTAATTACAGCAATTATATTTGCCATTGGAATTATTGCCGGTTATTTAACAGATAAGTTTTACAAGCCGACCAATATATTAAGTAAGTTTTCAAATCATCAATTCCCTTTGCATGAAGATGATGATTGCAAATGTTTTTCAAAAGATAAATTTTTCAGTCAGATAATTCACCCTTCTTTACAACGGATACTCCTTGTTTTATTAGTAGGTATATTATTCGTGGCTATTGCCTCGGGTTTTGTTGCTACTAATGCAAAAATGTGGGTAAAAGTTTCACTTTTATTAACTGCGGGCTTTTCATTATTTATTGTAGCTACTGTACCCGAACATTTTTTAAAGAAACATCTTTGGGAACATATTGTTAAAATGCACCTGCCACGAATTTTTTACTGGACATTTGGAACTTTATTACTAGTTGGTATTTTAATGCATTTCATCAATGTTGAGGATTGGCTTTCTGATAATATGTTAATAGTACTTTTTGTTGCAGTCTTGGTGGGAATAATTCCGGAATCAGGTCCTCATTTAGTTTTTGTAACACTTTTTGCAACAGGTGGTATTCCATTTAGTGTGTTGCTTGCCAGTTCTATAGCACAAGATGGCCATGGTATGTTACCGCTTCTTGCCGAGACAAAAAAGGGCTTTATATCTGTAAAAATTATTAATATAATATTTGCTTTAATTATTGGAATATTAGGATATTTATCAGGATTTTAACCTTAAAACACATTCATTATGTTAAACTTACGAAACGAATTTATTTTTGCACCGATAAAATTAGGATATAGTGATAAAACAGGCGAGATAAAACAAAAACATATAAATTTTTATACGGAAAGAAGTGCATATTTGGGTGCTGTTACACCCGAACCTCTATTTATGGATGCAGGTTTGCGCGAACTTCCAACACAAATAGGTATTGATTGTGAAAGTAAACTGGATGGGCTACAAAAATTAACTGGTTCTATTCATAAAAACGGTGCAAAAGTAATTGCTCACTTAAACCATCCGGGAAGGATGGCAAATCCGAAAATTCCGGATAATTATTTTTGGTCTTCAACAAATAAAGCTTGTGAAAATGGAGGGGCCTCGCCTAAAAAAATGGACAAAAAAATGATGGATAAAGTCATTAAATTGTTCGTTGATAGTGCAAAAAGAGCTGTTATTGCCAATTTTGATATTCTAGAGTTACAATTTGGACATGGTTACTTATTGGCGCAATTTATTTCTCCGGCAGTAAATGACCGGGATGATGAATACGGAGGAAAATTTGATAACCGTGTAAGGTTTCCTTTAGAAATTGCAAATGCTGTTCGGCAGGCAGTAGATATTCCAATTATAGCCCGCATTAGTGGTGATGAGATAATTCCTAACGGGTTTCATCTTGATGAAATGGTTCAATTTGCAAAATTGTTGGAAGATGTTGGATTAAATGCAATTCATGTTACGGCAGGTTCAGCATGTTCCACGCCACCTTGGTTTTTTCAACACATGTTCGTCCCAAAAGGAAAAACATGGGAGTTTGCTGGAAAAATCAAAGAAAATATAAATATCCCAGTAATTTTTGTAGGCAGGATTAATTCACAAAAGGACATTGAACAGATTAAAGAAAAATATGGAGCTAAATACTTTGCTATAGGTAGAGCTTTGGTTGCAGATTCAAATTTTATTGGTAAATATCTGAATAAAGTTTCGGGTCTAATTCGTCCGTGTCTGGCTTGTGCCGAGGGGTGCTTAGGAGGTGTAAAACAAGGAAAAGGGCTTGGTTGTGTGGTAAATCCATTAGTAAATACTGATTATCCACAAGCGAAGCTAGCAAAAGAAACGAAACATTTTGCTGTTATTGGTGGTGGCCTGGCAGGTATGCAAGCAGCAATTACCTTGAAAGATCGCGGACATGATGTTGATTTATACGAGAAAAATAAATTGGGTGGGCAGTTTAATTTAGCTTGGTTACCGCCTAATAAGTCTAGTTTAAAAGAAATTGTAGATTATTATATTTCGGAATTAAAAATCCATGGAGCACATCAGGTAAACTTTATTAACCAAGATGTTAAAATTGAAGATTTAAGAGCCTCAAAATACGATGGTATTATAATGGCAACTGGTGCAACTCCTTCAATTCCTCCCATAAAAGGATTAAAAAAATATTATTGGACTGAATTTTTAGAAGATAGTCAACTTCCTGAAAATGAAAGGATATTGATTGTCGGAGGTGGATTGATTGGTTTAGAAGTTGCTTCAAAATTAGTTGATGGAAATAATAAAGTGATTATTGTTGAAATGCTCGATGAAATTGCACGTGGGATGGAAATGATTGAAAAGGTGTTGACCGTAAAGAAGCTGAAAGAGAAAAAAACAGAGATTTTTGTTAATCATAAAGTTATTGAAGTTGATGGATCAAGAGTTTATATTAAAAATGGTGAATCAATAAAAGAAATTTATATTGAAGACATTGATAAAATAGTGGTTGCCACCGGAATGAAAAGTTATTTACCTTTTAAAAATATGGACGAAACCCCTGTTTATGTTATTGGTGATGCTAAAAAAGTTGGAAAAGCACAAGAAGCAATACATGATGCTTATAAATTAGCTATAAGTTTATAGCCTGCTTTGATTTGCAGGATAGGACAGACAATTTTTAATTTGTTCATAACTTGAATTAACGAAGATTATGACCACAACACGTAATGATAAAGTAAAAAATAGATAAAATATGGGTTTAAAATTTGCATTTGCGGTTAGTTCCGAAGGAACTTTCACAAAAAAACACTTTGGAGATACTGATCAGTTTTTAATTTATGAAGTAATTGATAACATGCTTGTACATAAAAGTTCAATTCAAAATGATTTTAGTTCTTTTGATGAAGAGCAAGAGCATGGTTCCAAGAAAAAAGCCAAAGCAATTATGGATTTTTTAAAAGAAAAAGATGTGGGGAAAATGTTCAGGAAACTATTGATGCTATAAATAAGCATATGCATTGGATTTTGGACGAATGGAACGATAAACAGACAGACTATAAGCTTTTTACTATAAAGTCAGGCATTTTAAAATCGATAATAAAAAAATAGCTAATGAAAACTTTTTTAGAATGTTTACCCTGTATGATGCAACAGGCATTAAGGGCCGGGCGCATGGCAACCAAAGATGATAATAAAGTAAAAAAAATCCTTGATGAGGTTGGTGCTCTAATTAAAGATGTTCCTATGGATAGTACACCAGCAGAGTCAGGAGCTTTAGTTTATGGAAAAATTAGGGAAGTAACGGGAGTTGATGATCCATATAAAAAAATTAAAGAAGCCAGTATTAAGCAAGCACAAAGCTTATACCCAGAGTTAAAAAAAGTAGTGAAAGATTCTGATAACCCTTTACTTACAGCAATTCGAGGTCAATCCTATACCTAGGTGATAATGCAGGTGAGTCTGTTTTTGATAAAATACTAATTGAAGAATTAGGAAAACCTGTTGTTTATGTAGTACGTGAAATACCCGTAATAAATGATGTGGTTTATCAAGATGCGGTCGATTCAGGCTTAAACGAAGTTGCAGAAATTATTTCATCGGGAACAACAGCACCGGGAACTATTTTAGATTTATGCACCGATGATTTTGTAGAAAGATTTAATCGAGCGGATATGGTTATTAGTAAAGGCCAAGGGAATTATGAAGGGCTTTCAAATGTAGATCGCTCCGTATTTTTTTTATTAAAAGCCAAATGTCCTGTTATTGCTGATGATATAGGTGTTAAGGAAGATGATATAATTTTGCAATATAAAGACTGAGTTTGTTTATTATTTTTCTAAATCAAGAGCTTGATGATAGTATCGGAGGAAAAAATAAGGGTTCGTTATGATGAGGTTGATAAAATGGGCTATCTGTATCATGGAAATTATGCACGATATTTTCATGTGGGTAGAACAGAGCTTTTACGAAAACTTGGAATTAGTGATAAGCAACTTGAGTCTCTGAATTTAATTTTGCCGGTTGTAGAGATGAATACTAAATACTTAAAACCAATTCAATATGATGAAATAATTACTTTAAAAACTTATCTTAACGAGATACCTAAAATACGGATCAAGTTTTATTATGAGATTTTTAATGAAAATGGTGATTTAGTTAATGAAGCAAATTCGAGTTTGGTTTTTGTTGATAATTATACACGAAAACCAATGAGGGTCCCCAAAAGCATATTGAATAAAATAGAACCTTTTTTTAATAGTTAAACTTTTAGTTATGAGTAAAAAGACAAAAATTGGCATCATTATTTGTGATCGCTATCGGACTTGTGCAGGTGGTAAGTGCTTTAAAGCCCTATCTAACAGAGAAGGTGCTTTTGATATATATTCAGAAGACGAAAATGTAGAATTGGTTGGTTATACCACTTGTGGTGGTTGTCCTGGCGGTAATATAGAGTATGCACCAGAAGAAATGAAAAAAAATGGGGCAGAAATTGTTCATTTAGCAACAGGGTTTGTTGTGGGTTACCCACCTTGCCCGCATATAAGCCAGTTTAAAGAGCTAATTACAAAAAAGCACGAAATGAAAGTTGTTGTTGGAACCCACCCAATACCTGAAAAGTATTTGGAGACACATACAAAATTAAAAACGTGGGATTCACCAGAATGGGATGTAATTACAAAACCGACTATGGCTGATGAAAAAACATTGGAAGAATTAACCAAGGCAACTTTAAAAAAACCAATCAGGAAGTAATTTTTGGATAGGGGATGAATAAATTTAGCTTTTTGTTAATCAGTTTGATACCAATTATG
>NBLH01000002.1 GCA_002084525.1 Bacteroidetes bacterium 4572_117
CAATCAATGTGTTACAGGTCTGTAAATTGCAACTTTGGCAAAGTTTAACGAGTGTTGTTGTTAAATTTTCACACCAATAATTAAAATGTCGTCTATTTGGATTTCATCGCCTTTCCATATTTCAAATGCTTGAATGATTAGTTTTTTTTGTGTTTGCATATCAAGACCTTGAATCTCGCAAAGTAGTTTTTTAAAGTTGTCAGTTAAAAATTTACGGTTTTGTTCGCCTCCAAACTGGTCGATGAAACCGTCTGAAAATATATAGAATGTATCACCTTTCTGAACTTCGATCTCGTACCCTGTAAAAGGGACATTAGCTTTTGTATGGATACCTATAGGCATCCTATCACCCTTTAAAACTTCAATATGATTCCCCCTTGCATAAAACAAAGGATTATATGCCCCTGCAAATTGTAATTTCATATTATTCAAATCCAGTATGCAAAGAGCCATATCCATACCATCTTTTCTCTCATCTTCATCACCTGTTTGGTGTAGTGCCTCAATTATTTTTTTACGTAATTTATCTAAAATTATATTTGCTTGTAAATTTTCCATTTTGTTGGTAATCTCTTTTAAAAAAGATAAACCCAACATGCTTAGAAATGCACCAGGTACACCATGCCCTGTACAGTCGGCAACGGTAATAACCATATGGCCGTTTTTACTACCTAACCAATAATAATCGCCACTTACAATATCCCTGGGTTTATTAATTAAAAAATAATCGGAAACAGTTTCGTTAAGAATATCGATAGGTGGCATTACTGCCCTTTGTATATTTCTTGCATAGTTGATACTATCCGTAATTTCTTTGCTTTTATGTTCAATTTCTTCTTTCTGTAAAGAAATCTCTAAAGTTCTATCCCTTACTTTGTTTTCGAGATCTATTTTCACCTTTAGCAGTTTTCGCTCCCTTTTTTTTATGATTAGGATAACAATTAAAATAATAATTATTATTGTTATGCCAGCTATCAAAACATAAAACCACTTGGCCATCCAAAAGGGGGCTTTTATTTCGAAAAAAACTTTTTGCGATGTGCTAATATTTCCAAATATATTAATTGCTCTTACGTTTACAATAAATTTACCAGGCCTAGCAACAAAGACTTCAAAATCTGGTCTGGATCGCCAGTCAGACCAGTCGCTCATTATTCCTTCAATACGATACTGATATTTTATAGCATCTTGTTTTATGTAAAAAGGTGCTGTGATAGTAAAAGTGAAGGATTTTGGCTGATAATCAAATTTTATTTTGTTTAAAGGGAATTTTTTACCTGTTTCATCTTTTATTTCTTTAAAAAAGCCCCTAAATTCATTTGAAAAAATATTGAAATTATTTGCCGGAAGTATTTTGTACAGATTTATATTTCCATCAATTACCCATATGTTGCCTTCATCATCAACTTTTATATTATTAATTTTATCAAATATGTTTAATATTGCCAATTGAGTTTCATTTATTTGATAATAATCACCAAAATTTACCCATTTATTTGAAGCCTTGAACCAACCAGTAGATGGTTGCGTAAAAATATATTTAGATATAGCCAGGGTGTCAGGTAGTAGTTGGTGGCTTTTTTCAATTTTGTCGGTTTTAGGGTTATACTGAAATATTTGTTTTGAACTTAGAAAAAACAATTTGTTTTGTATTTTCCTGATTAAAACATTATCAGAAATATTTCCTGGCAAATCATAAACGCCAATAATTTCCCCCTTGTTATTTTCGTCAATTTCTAACTTGTATACCATATCGTTACTTGCCAGCCATAAGAACTTGTCATTATCATCAATAATGGATAAAATATTGTCGTTTAAATTGATAGGCTTGATGCTTTTGTTTGCTTCCCATTTCCCTTTGTTGAAATAAAGCATTACTACGCCTTGGTTGGTTGCTACATATATTATGTTTTTTTCAGTCGAAACCAAAATTTGATTGATATAAGTATTTTGTAACAGTGTTTTTGTTTTGTTTTTATGGATTACATACAGCCCATTAATAGAAGCTACAAATAGATAGCCTTTATATGGCACCAATTGACGGCACTTTGAATTAATACTGTCATTTTTTTTAAATACATATCCAATATTTTGATTAACGTACTTTTTTTCTTTAACATATTTTGTTTTGTATTTTTTTTCATTTGTTGAAACAGGTTTCTTTTCATCTATTTTTATTTCATCTGCCAGAGGTTCTGTAATAATGTTCTCTGCTTGTTGTTTTTTTTCTAGGCGCTTTTTTTTCCAGTCTTTCCATTTTTGCAGCAGGCTTTTTTTTCGTACAGTTTTTTTTTCATTTATCGTAATATTTTCAGATGGGGCAACATCAAGCTTAGTTTTATTATTATTAACAAGTAGTTTTTTCTTTCTATAAACTTCTATTTCCTTTAAATCTGTTAATGTATCCAAATAAAACAGGCCTTGTGTTGTAGCAACATATAATGTACTATCAAATGTTTGTACATCAATAAGCCGTCCTTCCATTCCGGGATATGATAAAAAGGTTTTAACCGGTAAATTATAATTAACCCTGCTTATGCCAAACTCATGCGAAAGCCACAATGCACCACTTTTATCTTTCCCAATTGCATAAATTTCATCATCGGGCAAACCGCTCTGGTAATTAATTGTGTATTGTGCATCACCTGTTTTTTTGTTTACTATAATTGCCCCCCCCGTTATGGTAGATAAAGCAAACATAGTATCAGAAAGGTTTATTCCATTTATAAGTTGATTGTTGTATAGATAATTTTTAAATAAAACATCATAATTCTGCAATTCTTTACCGTCAAATAAATAAAGTTTGCTACTATCAGTGCCTATCAGTGTGTTTTTTTCTGAAAACGAAAAATTAAAAAGTATGCTTTCTGTATCAATATTATCATTAGTGGTTATTTGCTTTTTAGCACCACCTTTCCCTATTTTAAAAATACCTTTTTCTTTAACTTTAACAAATATTTGATTTTTGATCCGGATTAAACCATCATAAGGTTCTTTTCGCCCAGCATACCACGAGTTTTTGTACCCAAGATTTGATTTTGTGAGTTGGATTAAAGCAATCGAACTATAAAAAAAAACTTCGTTATCTGTGATTTCAATTTGAGTGATATCGCCTGTATTAAGCTCTTTTGCAATAAGCGAAATGTATTTATATGACCCTTTTTTATCTTTTTCAAGATATCCATAATCATTTTCGCAACCAACAAGAATTTTATCGGTATTATCTAAATAAGCCATTACCAGAGGCACATACGGCATTTTTATCATATCCCATTCCCTGCCATCAAAAACGATTAAGCCATTTTTGCTGCCAAACAGCATAGCCCCGGATTTGTCCTGAATAATTGCCCATATCTGGTCGTTTGCATCAAGTTCGAAATTGTAGTTGGTAATAAAGGGGTTTCCTGTACCCAAGATATCAATAGCTGACTTATTTTCAATATGCCCGTTTGCTACCCCTATTATTTTACTATTATCAGGATTTGTTATTGCCTGCTTTTTAACCCACAATTTGGAATTTATCCCTATAATAAGTAAAATAGATATGAATAAATAGTTTTTCATTGGCCAGAATCAGACTAAATTTTGACAAGTTTTATATACAAATTTTATTTACGAAAGCATATGCAAAATTTTTACCAAAAGATGTTTATTTTAGATTATAATCTGCTGAAAGCTTATTGAAATTCGGGGAAATAACTTTTCCCATAAGCAAAATGCTACCATTTGCATTATCACGTACAAGATAAATAAAGGGACGGTTAGCTTTAAACCTAATAAAATTGTCGTTAATTTCTTGTGTTTCATCCGGATCAACAAAAAGTTCCGTAAAATTTTCACTTTTATTTTCTGATACTTCAATTAAAGTGTGTTGAATAATATTTGATACAAATACTTTATTATCAGAAATTCTATTAAAATTTGAAGATTCAGTAAATGGTAACCTACAATTCATGTTTCGTAGAACGGGGACAACATCCTGTCGAAATTCACTTTTAAATTTTGGCAAACTTACATGAACAAGTTTTGTGTAGAGTCCTGAAATCCAGAAATCTAAGTTGACAGGATTTATCATTTTTTCAATGCTTTCAACACCATCCAATTTTTTGGGTAGAAGTACAATCATTGAGATATTATTCCCTGAATAGGGTAATTCAACAATTTGGAAAACATTATTTTCATTATACTTTAAATATGCTGTTTGGTTCATAAAATAAATTCTGCTAACAGTATTATCAGGAAGGAAAAAATCATTTTTACCAGTAAACTCTTTATTAAAAGGGTTTTCCCAATTTCCACTTAAATAAACAAAATTAGTATAGATCAATTTTGTGTTTTTATTAATAATTTCAGGCCTTACCATGTTAATGATATTGTAATTGCTTGTTTTTTTTGCCCAACGGTTTATTAGCTTTGAACTTTTATTATCCGGGTTTGAAAAGGGTAATGATTGCACATGCGTTTGAAAATTAACTTTCAAAAGGTTTTTGTATTTATTTTTAATATTCAATTCATTGTTTGGCCATAAAGCATTACCAATAAGCAAATTAACATCTTTGCTTTTGTATACCTGAAAACGTTTAATTAATTGTTTGAAGCTGTACAATACACCAAAGGGGGTAATAAAATGCATACGGTAAGCAATTTGTTGCTGTGTATTTTTATTGCAGCCAATGTAGGCCATGGCCATACAATTTGTTACACCAAAAGGCGATAACACCATGTTTTCATTACCTGTGCTTAAAGTTTTGTAGTAATCAATTGCGAACCGATTGTTTCTTTCAACAGTGGCCTCTACATACTTTTCCTGCCCAAATGAATACAATTGGGTAATGCTGAAAATCAATATGAAAATAAATCTATTCACCTGCTTCTTTTTGTTATAGAATAACTACTTGTGTAACTGCAAAATTAATACCCTAAAATTTAACATAAAACAAATCGTTGCCTTTTTTTGACGGATTAACGTCATATGCTTCTTTAGTTTTAAAATTTTTAGTTTTATTTTTTCCAAATATTTTTACAATATCTTAAATTATTTACCTTTACTTCAATTAAACAAAGCATTAACTATGAGGATTATTCTTTTTACCGGAAAAGGTGGGGTAGGAAAAACCACTATTGCTGCTGCTACAGCACGAAATATATCAAAAAAAGGTTTAAAAACCCTAATTATTTCAACCGACCCTGCGCATTCTTTAGCTGATGCAATTAATATGAAAATTGAAGCAGAACCAACCTTGATTTCTGAAAACCTATACGGACAAGAGCTTGATGTGTACTATTCTATGCAAAAATATTGGAAAAACTTGCGCCAGTTAATGCAAACAGTTTTTCGTTGGCAGGGTATGGATGGAGTCCTTGCCGAGGAGATGTCTGCAATTCCAGGAATGGAAGAGGGGTCTGCCTTTATGTGGATAGAGAAATACTATTCAGAAAAAAAATTTGATGTTATTGTTATAGATAGCGCACCAACAGGCGAAACGCTTACACTATTAACTTTGCCGCAAGTTACGCAATGGTGGGTAACCAAAGCTTTTCCTTTTCAAAAGTTTGCGATCAAAACACTTGGCAAAGGTGTCAGGAAAACAACTGGTATACCTCTTGATAAAGGTTATGAAGAATTACAGCTATTGTTTAGCAAACTTGAAAAAATACACAAAGTGTTCAGTAATCCTGAAATATGTTCTATCCGCATTGTTACAAATCCCGAAAAAATGGTCATCAATGAATCAAAAAGGGCGTATACCTATTTACAGCTATATGGGTACAATGTCGATTCTGTTATCATTAACCGAATTATCCCAAATGTTGATGAAACCGGGTTTTTTAAAAATTATATAAATTCACAGCAAAAATATATTAATGAAATAGAAGATAGTTTTGCGCCTGTACCAATATTCAAATCCAAGCATATTGGCGAAGAAGTTTTTGGGCTGAAATTACTTGATAAAATTGCAAATCAGCTTTATGGTAATGATAACCCCTCGAAAATATTTTTTAATGAAAAAACCATTATAATTGATGAATCAGACGGTGGCTATAAAATAAAACTAAAACTATCTTTTTTAGACGAAAAAACCTTTAAAGTAAATAAATTTGGTGATGAATTAGTTATTGAACTTGCTAATAGGAGGCATAATGTTTTATTACCCAAATTCACAAATTTCCACAAATTAGCATCCTTTAATTACAATGCCCCATGGCTTACAATCAATTTACTTAAAAATTCTTGAATAATGTTGTAGGCTTTTAAAAAGAGAAGTTATTAAGAAAACATCTTTAATCTTCATCCCAATTAATTATTGCCTTAATCCGTTCAATTTGGGCTTGTTTATTTACTTCCCTTAAACTATTGGCAGTTTTTGTAAAAAAATGATGGGCTGATAAAAATTTTACTTGTATTTTATTCCATGCATTAAGGCTTGCCATTTTGTTTTGTGCTTTTAACTCCTCATATAAAGTGTTTGAAACAGGAATAAAATCGCTACGGCCAAGGTAATCTAAATCGGAATCACAAATAATTGTTTGAAGCAAGGTCTTGGGTTGGGGTGGTAACTTGGTAGCCATAATAATATCACAAATTTCGTCAATTTGTTTTTGCGAATAATTAAATCTTGGCAGCCACTCCCGGGCTATTTCAGTACCAAAATATTCATGATTATCATAACCAATAGTATGGCCTGCATCGTGGAAAAGTGCCGCCGTCATCAAAAGTAATATAGCTTCATCGTCTACACCTTCGCCATACCCAATTAATTCTGCCTGATTTACCACATCAATTGTATGCTTGTAATTATGATAAAAAAGATATTTGGGCAATTCCCTTTCAAGTTTATCAAGTATCATTTCCTGTAAATCTGTAAATTGCCTGATAAGGTATTTGACCCTAAATATTTCATTAGGTTTGGTCCCTATTTTTCTATTTTCAGAAAATTTCTTTTTTATACGTTTCAGGAAATACATTTCCATATCACCTTTATACTTTACAGGTATTTTACCGTGATATTCACAATCAAAATATGGCTTTACCAATTCATATGTCATAACTGACATGTTTATCATTCCAAGCTCACTGGCAGCAGCCATACGAGTAGCGATATTAACTGTGTCACCTTTCAAATCATACGAAATTTTTTTTCGGCCCTGCATAGTTGCAGTAACAGCACCTGTATGAATTCCTAATCGTAAATCCCAAAATTTCCTGCCCTGTTCTTCATACTCCTCTTTTAGTTTTCCTAGATATTCTTCCATTTCAAGGGCAGCTAAAACAACATCAATAGGGTTGGTTATATTTTTTACCGGAACACCACCTGCACACATATAAGCATCGCCTATAGTTTTTATTTTTTGTATTTTGTATTTTTCAACTATATTATTAAAATGGAAGATAATCTGATCAAGTTCATCAATAACTTGTTCAGATTTCATTGATTCAGATATCTTTTTAAAGCCCTGAATATCAAGGTAAAGCACTGTTGCCATTCTAAAACGCAATGTCTTTGATTTAGGTGCGGATTTCAAGCCTTTAGGTAAGACATCTGCTGGGATTTTAGCTATCAGATGTTTGTATTTTCGATTTTCATTTCCCAACTTTTCATTTTCTTGCTTTAGCTTTTTAAATTGAGAGTTAAGTTCCTTATTCTCATTAATTAATTTTTGAATGCGAAAAACCAGTTCTTTATTTTCTTCCATAAGGGTGGTGTATTAAAAAAAATCAAGACTTTCAATTATAACTGTCAAAAGTAATAGATTTTTTCTCATATAGTTTAATTTTGTATAATTATTATATCAAAACATTGCTTTTTTTTACAAGCTGCTTTTGTCCTTATTATTTATTGTATCAACAAGAAAATCCACTTTTTTATTTAAAACATCCACTTTTCGTTCTAATTCGTCAGTATTGTCCATTACCATTGAATCAACAAAAATTGAATTCACCAATGATAAACCAATAATCCCGCCAATAATCAACACAAGCACAAAATAACTTTTTATCAGAAAAGCTGTAATATTACCGGCATTAGTTGAAAGTTTATCAGGTATTTCATACCATCCTTCAATTGTAAACACTTTAAAAACAGAATACATTGATTTTAAGGGGTTCCCAAAATATTCGGGCGATATATCTTTAAACAAATAGCTTGATAGTATAGCAATAATAAAATTAAATACAAAAAAACCAAATAATACAAAAACCGAAGCTTTCATTGCCCTTTGTACACCGCTTACTAGTGCTTCAATACCCGGGATAAATTTAAAAAACCTAAAAAATTTAAAAACCCTCGATATCCTAAAAATCAAAAGGAAGCTTAGACCGTGGTGTTCGCTATGTAAAATAAGCAAAAAAATAGAAGGTAAAGAAAGTACAACTAAAAAAAAGTCAAGTTTGTTCCAATTCGAATCAATGTAAGCTCGCCAGCTAAAATGGTTTATTTTTATAATGGCTTCAAACAAAAATAGTATAGTTACCACACTATCAATTAAGTTAATCCAAAAAAGTAAGTCTTCACCAAATTCAGAAAAACCTTCACTAAAAATAGTAATAGAATTTATAATAATTAACGAAAGTATTAAACTGTCGTTCAAAAATAAACGTGTTAAAAAATTCATTTCTTTTGAATCACTAACCATAATTATTTTTTTACCTGAATAAATGCAAAGACCCCTTTTCTATTATCTCATTGCCATGATAATCTATTGCCCTAATATAATAGTAATATACACCTGAAACCGCTTCACGGTTACTTCCCATAATTTTCCCATCCCATCCGTTGTTTCCTTCTTCAACTGATTTCCATTTACACACTGTTTTGCCCCATCGTGAATAAATCCAACCTTCAAGGCTTTCAATGTCATCAACATCAAGTTTAAATATATCGTTTGCCCCGTCGTTGTTCGGGCTAAATACATTTGGCGGTTTGTTAAAAACAGCATCGGGTATTGTTACGTATATTGTATCTGAATAAGTATCTAAACACCCATCGTCTGTTTTTGCGGTATATAAAACAACATACTTACCATCTGGATAAGTGTAAATATGCGAAGGGCTTTCCTCAGAACTTAGCTCAGATTCATCACCAAAATCCCAACTAAAGTCAGTTGCCCAACTAGTTGTATTTATGAATGTTACATCAAGTTCAAAAGGGCCTGTGGTAGGGTCGGCTGTAAAACTTGCACCTTCAACCCTTACAAACAAGCTAGTATCCTGTTTACAATCAAAATTATCGGTTACCTGAAATTTGTACTCTTTGTTATCTTTTGATGTTGGTGTGGCATTTGCTGTCCCGTCTTGGCTTGTGTTTGAAATCTCTTCGCCTGACCAAATAGGTTTGGTGTATGTGTTTTCAAATTCCCATTCTTCCGATATCAGGTCATTCTTAAATTTAACCATAGATGCAAATACAAAACCTTTGTCTTCCGCTTCACTATCTTGAATTAATATTGTCCACTCACCATTTAATGAACAGCCAATTAGGTTGTTATATATTTGGTGCGATGTATAACTGCCGGCAGGCAACGACCCAAGGTTTGTTGAGGAGCTATTCATTGTCCCAAAATCTGGGTTGTTTGTCCAGTAATAATAATAAGGTGTCCCTGCCTGGTCAGATGTTTCATCGTCGATAGGCTCTCCAAAAAACTTGTCTTGCCCACCATAATCTTTAAGTATTATTAATTTCCCTTCAGGGCAGGATAATAAAACCCGTATGTTGCTTAAATTTGTATGTTCCAATTTAATACCGATTGTGTCAATATCGTCAATAGAAGTTACTGTTTGTAATTCTGTATAAGCCTTAAAGTCAAGTACAGAAGAATAATAATTCCCTTGCGAAATTTCAACAGGGTTAGGTTCAACATATTCGTCAGGGATTTGATATTTCCAATCAGTTGTATTTGCAATACCTGTTAAGCTAATTTCTTGTCCTAGGCAAATAGGGTCTTGTCTATCGCTTTCAGTTTCTGAAAAATCAGCAGTTAGCGACACTTGTATCCTTTCAAGCGCATAATCGGTATTTCCGCCTTTTTCTGCTTCAACCCTTACAATATACCCCCCACCATCCTTAAAAGGGTGTTTAATTGTGTCAAGATCCACGCCGCTTTTAACAGAGCTATTATCGTCAAAATTCCATGTATAGCTCACACCTGTTTCAACTACACCACCAACTGTGGTTTTTGCTACAAAAGTTACTGAGTCGTGGCAAACATTTGTGTTTACTGTTTCAATAGTTACCTCAAAAGGCTGAGAAAAACCATTTATTGTAAAAATAAATAATAAAACAACCAGGTAGTAATATTTTTTAATCATAATAACATACTTTTTTAACTCATAATTTATTAAGCTACATATTGGGGAACAGTAAATATAAACTTACTCCCTGTATTTAATTCGCTTTCAACCCTTATTTTCCCATTATGGATTCCTACAAACTCTTTACAAAGTTTAAGGCCTAAACCTGTCCCTGTTTCATTATTTGTACCATTTGATGAATGAAATATGTCATCGTCAAATATTTTTTGTAAAACATCACCTGAGATCCCAATTCCGTTGTCAGCTACAATAATTTCGATAAAACTGCCTTTTGTTTCATTGCCATTGATTTGTGTTTGCTTGTTTTTGGTGCACGTAATATTAATTGTGCCGCTTTTTGGTGTAAATTTAACTGCATTTGAAATTAGGTTACGTAAAATAGTGTCCAACATTTTTTCATCTGCACAAACATAAACATCGCTATCTATTTCAGAACTAAGGGTGATCGATTTTGTTAAGGCACTATGGTTGTTATGCTCAAAAGCAGTTTCAACTACATTGCTTAAGTTTAATTTTTCTGGCTTATAGCTAAGTTGCCCTGTCTTTGAATGCGACCAGCTTAAAAGGTTTTCCAATAAATCGTAATTCGAATTTGCCGATTTTTGCATTGATTTTAATAGAGAATTAATTTTTTTTGGCTCGTTGCTTTCACCTTCTAACAAAAGCAAATCTATTAAACCTTTAAAATTACCTAAAGGTCCCCGTAAATCGTGGCCAATTATCGAAAAAAGTTTATTTAAGGTATCGTTTGCAGTTTTTAATTTTTGGTTTTTTCGATAAACAACTATTGTAAAAAAAACTGCAATAGATAAAATAATAATTATTGCAAACACTAAAATGCCTTGATTCTTTATTGTTAACCTATCAACTTTTGATTGGGTCAATTGTTTTTCTTTCTCCCTTTTTAAAGCATTATTTTCCTGTTCTTTTTTGGCAGTTTTATGCAAAATTTCCAATTGGGTTATTTGCTTGCTTTTTTCTTCATTAAAAATACTGTCTTTAAATTGGTTTGCGATAATGTAATAATCCAAAGCTTTTTGATATTCACCGGTTTTTTTATAAATATCGGCAAGCAACATATAATTTTTATTACTATGCTTTTTGTAACCATTATTTTCTGAAATGGAATTGCTTTGCTTAACAAAATACAAGGCTTTATTATAATTATTGGTGCTAAAATTCAAATGGGCAATATTAAATAAAGCACTTGCTTTATTTCTTTTATTATCAATTGAATCTGAAATCGATAACATTTTCTTAAAATAGCTGCCTGCTAATGAGTATTCCTTTTTTGTTTCATAAATTTGGCCAAGTTTTTCATAACAAATTGATAAGCCGTTTAAATTAGCTATTTGCATATAATTGCTTATTGCTAATTCATAATTTAATGTTGCCAAGTCAAAGTCTCTGGTCTTAAAATAATGATTGCCCAAGTTAAAATGAGAGTATGCGGTACCAAAAGGGTAGTCAATATCCTCACATATTATAGAAGCTTTTTTATAGTATTGTAGTGCTTCGTTGTCTTTGTCCCACTCTGAGAAGACCATACCTATATTATTCAATGTCAGGCTCTTGCCTTTAATGTCGTTCAGTGTGTCACGTAAAGCTAAGGACAAATAATAAAATTTAAGTGCTTTGTCGTGGTTGTCTAGCCCCCAATATATTGCCCCTATGTTGTTATATAAAACGCAAGTTAAAGATGTATCGCTGATGCTTTGCGAAATAAGTAAAGATTGTTTATATTTTTTTAAGGCTATGGCTAAATCACCTTTTATCCAATACATTTTTCCTATCTGCTTATACGAACGTGCAAGCTGAATTTTATTGTTGTTTTTTTTAGCCAGGTAATTAGCTTTCAGATAATAATCTACTGCTGAATCATAGTTTTTTGCATCATAAAACGCTTTTGCTTTTGACAAATTTTCCTCAACATTAGAGCTGTCTTCTAATAAAAAAAATATTTTTCCTATTTTTATTAAATGATAGTTTATAGATTCAGAACTGTCTTGAATAGTTAATAATGGTGTTAAATTTTTATCTTGGGAATTAATTAATAACGCATTTTGCAATGTGGATATCATTACAAATAAACTAAGTTTAAATATATATTTTATGGTATCTTGAAGTATCAATTAGTATATAAGTTTTATGTTAAAAAACTGTAAAAATAAATTATTCTTTTAATTGCATAAAATTTATTTTGCCTATTACATTCTATGAGACTATCTTTGTACCCAATATCCTTTTGTTCAACCATCAGTTTAAGTGCCACTGAGTAATAAAATATAAACACAGAGTGTATCCATACCTTAACGAATTAAACCAAGTACAAAGAAAAGCAGTGGAAGCCTTTGAGGGGCCTTCGTTGGTTATTGCGGGCGCTGGCTCGGGTAAAACTAGGGTATTGACCTATAGGATTACCCATTTGTTAAATATTGGTAAGCACCCTTCAAGTATTTTGTCGCTCACTTTTACCAATAAAGCGGCTCGCGAAATGAAAAACCGTATTGGCAAAATAGTTGGTGAAAAAACTGCAAGGTATTTATGGATGGGGACATTTCATTCTATTTTTGCAAAAATACTACGTATTGAATCAAAATTTATTAATTATCCTTCAAGTTTTTCTATTTATGATGCACAAGATTCTAAAAACCTGATAAAAACAATTTGTAAAGAGCAAAATCTCGACCCAAAAGTTTACAAAGCAAACGAAGTCCTTAATAGGATATCGTCGGCCAAAAACAATTTAATAACAGCCAGTAATTATGCAAATAATTTTCAGATAAAAGAATCGGATAAAAAATCGAGGAAACCTGAAATTTATAAAATATACCAAATATACGAAAACAGATGCAGGACTGCCGGTGCAATGGATTTTGATGATTTGTTGTTAAAAACGAATATACTTTTTGATCAGTTTCCAGAAGTGCTTGAAAAATATCAAAATAAATTTCAGTACGTTTTAGTAGATGAGTATCAAGACACAAATTTTTCACAATACTTGATAATAAAAAAACTGGCAAACACACATCATAATTTATGTGTTGTTGGCGACGATGCACAAAGCATTTATGCATTTCGCGGTGCCCGTATCGAAAATATTTTAAACTTTAAAAAAGATTATCCCGAAAATAAAGTATTTAAGCTTGAACAAAATTACCGATCGACACAAAATATTGTAGAAGCTGCAAACAGTGTAATTGATAAAAACAAAAACCAAATTAAAAAAAATGTTTTTTCAAAAAATGAAGCCGGAAATAAAATCAAGCTTTTTGAAGCATATACTGATCATGAAGAAGGCTATTTTATAGCAAACATGATTAACGATATTAGGTTTAGGGAGCATGATGCTTTTAGTGATTTTGCAATCCTATATAGAACAAATGCACAATCGCGGATACTTGAAGAGGCTTTACGTAAAAAAAATATCCCATACAAAATTTATGGCGGTTTGTCCTTTTATCAAAGAAAGGAAATAAAGGATTTGTTAGCCTATTTTAGGCTGATTATCAATCCTTTAGACGATGAAGCTTTTAAACGTATAATAAACTATCCGAAAAGGGGAATTGGTAATACCAGTTTAAACAAGTTGTTGCATTTTGCAAAAGAAACCAATTTAAGTATATGGCAGGCAGCATTAAAACTAAAAGACGTAAATATTAACCTAGGCAACGCCGTAATAAAAAAGATATATGGGTTTTTAGGGATTATCAGCAATTTTGCTGCCGTAATAAATACAGGCGATGCATATGAAGTGGCAAGGCAGGTTGCTGTAGATACAGGAATTTTGAGGGAATTGCATAACGACAAAACGCCCGAGGGAATTAGCCGCCACCAAAATGTACAAGAAATACTTAATGGTATCAGAGAATTTACAAGTACAGAGACAACCGACGAAGGAAAACCAAATTTGGTCGATTATATTGAAAACGTGTCGCTTTTGACAAATGACGATAAAAATACCGAAAACGACAATGATAAAGTTGTTTTGATGACTATTCACTCTTCAAAAGGCCTTGAGTTTAAGAATGTATTCCTTGCCGGCTTAGAAGAAGAATTGTTCCCTTCTAAATTTTCTTCGGCTAATATTTCTGAACTAGAAGAGGAACGCAGGTTGTTTTATGTTGCCATAACAAGGGCCGAAAAAAATATTTGTATTTCGTATGCAAAAAGCAGGTACCGTTGGGGCGATTTAGCCCATTGTGTCCCTAGCAGGTTTATTAGGGATATTAATCCTGAATTTATTGAACAGGAAAGCCCTGTTTCGGGCTTAAATAGTAACTATAAAAAAGACAATAAGTTTAAAACAGGTTTTGAAAAAGGGTTTGGTGGCGAAGAAAAAAAAACTTACCCATCATTTAAAAAAACAACTGAAAAAGGAACTGCTTATAAGTCAAAACTAAAAAAAGTTAATGCCGATATAAATATCGATACAAATAAAACAGGTAGCAAAAACAACATAGATGGCATAGCAGTTGGAGCTAAGGTTAAACACCTTCGTTTTGGGCTTGGCAAAGTATTAGATATTGAGGGCGATTTTCCTAATGTGAAGGCTACGATAGAATTTAATTCGGCAGGGAAGAAACAATTATTGCTAAAATTTGCAAAGCTAATAGTGATAAAATAAGGATAACAATAAAAATAAATTGATATAATAAATGTTAAAACTACTTTATTCTTTATTTAAACAAAGAACAAATGGCGTGGCAGTAAGTTGCTAATTACCAATCAGTTAAGTTGTTGCTTGAGGTTTACATTTTAATATTTGTCAAGGTTTTTTAAAATTAAAAAAGTTAAGTAATTATAAATATATTTAGAAAAGTTCTAAATTTTTCGTAAAATTGTAGTAAACAATAAATTATCAGTAATAAATGGAATATAATACAGGTAGAAATAAATTAATTTTGCCGGAATATGGCAGGAATGTTCAGATGATGATTGAACATGCAATTGGCATTGAAGATAAAGCAGAAAGGAATCGGGCTGCTCAAGAAATTATTAACATTATGGGAGGCATGAACCCTCACTTAAGGGATATTAACGATTTTAAACATAAATTGTGGGATCAGATAATGTTAATGTCAGATTTTAAAATCGACATTGACTCCCCATATCCGATTCCTGTGAAAGAAACTTTTGAAGAAAAACCAAAACCGGTACCATACATTGGTGGAAGGTTTAGGTATAGATATCTTGGCAGGATTATGCAAAAACTTATTTCTGCTGCTATAGAAATAGAAGATGAAGAAGAAAAAGCCGCATTGGTTAAAATTATTACCAATCACATGAAAAAATCATATCTTTTATGGAATAAAGATATTGTTGAAGATAAACTTATTTTTGAAAAATTAAAAACTCTTTCAGACGGGAAACTGGAAGTTGAAAAAAATACGAGACTTAGCGCATCGAAAGATCTAATTGGCAGGCGCAAAAAAAGGAAAAAAGAAAACCCTAAGTTTAGAAAGTAATCCTATAACTGCTTCAATTATAAATTCTATTACATAGCAGAGATACTAAATAAAGGGAATCGCTTTTAAGAGTTGAACCCATTCAGGGTTCACATTATTATACTTTTCATTCCATGGTATTATGTAATAGAACAGGCACAACACCGAAAGCGTTGAATATCTTATATTTTAAGATGCAATTGCCTTGGGCATTATGTGCCTTTGTAAAGTTATTATACTGAAAACGGGTTAAAATTAGACTTTTAAAAAGCTGTTTATTATTGAATATCAGCTTAATGAATAATTTAACAATTCAACAATTTAAAGTATAATTATATTTTTGTTAACATCAGTTATTGAATTGATTAGTATACGGATTATCCAATTATTTATCAATGAGCTCTTTTAGAATTGAAGGTGGCACGCCATTAAAAGGAAATATTATACCACAAGGGGCAAAAAATGAAGCTTTGCAGATTATTTGCGCTTGCTTACTGACCGACAAACCATTAATAATCAACAACATACCTGCTATTAAAGATATAACAAGCCTCATCGCAATAATCAAAGGGCTTGGTGTAAAGGTAGAACAAATCAACAGCACAAGCTATGTTTTTCAAGCTGATAACATAAACCTTAATTACTTTAACTCCGGTGAGTTTAGTGAAAAAGGTTCGGCAATCAGGGGGTCTGTTATGATTATTGGTCCTTTATTGGCGAGGTTTGGAAAAGTTTTTGTCCCAAATCCCGGTGGCGATAAAATCGGCAGGCGTAGAATTGATACACACCTAACCGGGTTTAAAAAACTAGGGGCTACTTTTAAATATGATTCCAATAAAAACGCCTACGAAATATCAACCAAAAGGCTAAAAGGCTCATACATACTGCTCGAAGAAGCTTCGGTTACAGGAACGGCAAATATTGTTATGGCCGCTGTACTTGCCAGCGGCACCACAACCGTTTACAATGCCGCATGTGAACCATATGTTCAGCAATTATGCCGTATGTTGAACCAAATGGGGGCAAAAATTAGCGGTATCGGCTCAAATTTGTTAAGTATCCATGGGGTTGAAAAAGTGGATGGTTGTACACATAATATCTTGCCTGATATGATTGAAATAGGTAGCTTTATTGGTTTGGCTGCCATGACAAAATCAGAAATCACCATAAAAAATGTAAATTATAATGAACTTGGTATAATACCAGATGCATTTAAACGTTTAGGTATTGATATAGTTAAACGCGACGATGATATTTATATAGCTGCACAAGAACATTACACCATTGAAACGTTTATCGATGGTTCGATAATGAATATATCTGATGCACCTTGGCCGGGTTTAACACCTGATTTATTAAGTGTTTTGCTGGTTGTGGCTACCCAGGCTAAGGGAAGCGTATTGATTCATCAAAAAATGTTTGAAAGCCGTTTGTTTTTTGTTGACAAGTTGATTGATATGGGTGCGCAAATAATATTATGCGATCCGCACAGGGCAACTGTAATTGGTTTAGATAAAAAATATCCCCTTAGGGGAACCACAATGACATCGCCTGATATTAGGGCGGGGGTGGCTTTATTAATTGCAGCCTTATCGGCTAAGGGGACAAGTATTATTCACAATATCGAACAAATAGATAGGGGCTATCAAAATATTGACAAACGTTTAATAAGCTTAGGTGCAAAAATTGAGCGAATCGATTAGTATGTTTGCTAAGGTTGCAAAAAACTAACCTTCTAAGCACACTGTCAGATTAGTAAGCACCCAGACAAAATTAATTGTATATTTGCTTTTAAGCAACTGGCATATTGTAAGATATTTGCACTAGTGCGTAAGATACATTAAATAGCACTAAGTGCTTATTTATTGCATTTTCGGTTGAATGATAGAATAAATAGTTTTTAAACAAGACAATAATAAATAATGACCAATATGTTTAAAATAGGTATTTTTTCGTTAAGTTTAGTCTTGGTTCTTGGATTTGGATTTGGGAATAGTAATATTCAAAATGAAGAGACCAGTATAGAAATATTAGCTAAAACCCCAAAAATTGGTGAGTTGGCACCTGAAATAAACTTGCCATCAATTAACCGCTCTGTTACATATAAATTATCAGACCTTCGTGGAAAACTTGTTTTAGTTAATTTTTGGGCATCGATGAATGCACCTTGTAGCCACGAAAACAAAAATCAGGTCCGTACTTATAATAAATATAAAAATAAAAGTTTTAAAAATGCCCAAGGCTTTACTATCTATTCTGTGTCGTTAGACTCAAACTTAGAAAGCTGGAAAAAAGCTATTAAAAAAGATGGTTTAAGTTGGCCATACCAAGTAAGCGACTTAAAAGGCTATGAGTCTGAAGTAGCTGTTACTTACGGCGTTACAACAATACCATCAAACTACCTTATTGATGGCGATGGGAAAGTATTGGCAATTAATTTACGGAGCGCACAGCTTGTAAAAACAATTGAAAAATATTTAAAATAGGCATTAACTACCGTAGTTTAAGTATTGGCAATATCCTATTTCCCAATCCAATTTACATCATCCTTCTCTAAAAAATATTTTGGGAATTATCATTTTTATTAGTTTCCTTAATCTTTTTTTGTGACATTTTTTATCGCATAAATGCGAAAATGTAGCCTAAGGAAAGGAATTAATTAATTTGAGGCAAAGAATACAGATTATTTTAGTATTTTTGAAACATATACAAAGCTACGAAATGAATATGTAACCAAGCGGAGCTATTAAAGTAGGGCAAATAAACTTATTCTAATAAAAAATACTATGGACGAAGACAAGAACAAAGAAAAAAAGGATGAGAAAAAGTCATTTATGGAAAATGCTGAAGGTTTTTTATCTTCATGGAAAGATGATTTCGGAGATAAAAATAAAGAAATTTTAGAAAGGAAAAAGAAAAGAGATGAAGAAGCTGAAAAAGAGCATGAGGAGTTTTTAGAAAACCTTGAAGCTGTTAAAGGCGATTTAAATGAAAGAGCTGAAAAGTTGGCTAGTGTTTTAAACAAAGAGTTTGACGGTTTTAAAGATGCATTGCAACGGGGGACAGCTTCCATGCATGAAAAGTTCCAGTTACAAAAACATTTCGATGATTTTAAAGTTTTCCTTAAAAAAGCCGAAAAAGTTGGGACCGAAAAATTTAACGAACTGACAAATAAAGTTGAAAAAGACCTTTCAGAAGTAGAATCATCGAAATTAACTATTGAACAGCCAAAGACACAAAGCCAAGAGTTTGAAGAAATTATGAAACAAGCTGAACAATTAATTGATAATGACACTGAAATAAAAAAGGAAGAGATGGGCGAAAACCATAAAAAAGTAAATCAACTTTTTAACGATTTAGATAAGGGACAGTAAAACAGCCGTATTGAAAGTAGATTGCAAAGTGGGTAGAAAACATACCGGGTTTTTAGTGTCAAGTTGAGATCAATATTTTTGTTACACCAGAATTCTACAAAAAATTAACAATGGATTTATTTTATTCATTGTTTTTTTTATATTTGCAATATGTTTTTTCAAACATAACGGGTTATTAAGTACCCAAGCAAAATTTATTGTATATTTATTTTTACGTAACTTGCATATTGTAAGATATTTGCACCAGTGTGTAAGCAACATTAAATAGCACTTAGTGCTTAATAATAAAACATTTGTTCTATGGCGGGTTCAGTAGGAGATAAATATTATGATGTGTTCTTGAAATATCGTTTATGGCTAAGTACAACAAACGATAAAGGTATTCTTGGGGATGGCAGGTTTGCATTATTGAATGAAATTGATATTACAGGTTCTTTAAAATCGGCAGCCGAAAAAACAAATATCAGTTACAGGAAAGCTTGGGGCAGTATTAAGGAAGCCGAGGAGCAGCTAGGTTTTAAGTTGGTTGAAAAACAAAGAGGCGGAAAAGATGGTGGCAATTCACGATTATCACCTGAGGGGAAACAACTACTTGAAGCTTACACAGAATTGAAAGAGGATTTTGATCAATCAGTAAAAAAAATAACGAAAAAGTTTTTTAATAAAATTAATAAATAACCATAATAAGGTCGCAGACCGATATATTTAGATCAATAAATTCTTTTAATCAACACCTTAGCGTGACAATAGTCTGTCAAGCTTCTGGAATACTGTAATTATCAATAGCTTACAAAGATGAGCTTTATTGATTTACAGTGATGATTGTTAGAAAGTTAATCAAAAATCTATAATTTAACGAAGTGTTAAGCTTAATAAGCTATATAAATAATTTTGTCGGATTACTTAAAAAATTAATATGAACGAAAATAAACACAAAACTTTGCCACTAACCAGCAAACCGCAATCGCCTTCAAAAAATTTATTGCAAATTGGGATATTTAAGAAAGCTATTGGGATAATAGTTATTTTCACTTTACTTGTTGTTAATTTTTCATGTTCATCATCAGAAAAAAAAGATGACAGGAATGATGGGTTAACAGGCGAATTGTTGGTTTTTCATGCCGGTAGTTTATCCTTACCATTTAAAAAAATTACCAAGAAATTTATAAGTATGAACCCTGGTGTGGATATTAAGTTAGAGTCAGCCGGTAGCGTGGCCAGTGCTCGAAAAATTACTGATTTAAACAGATATTGCGATATTTTTGCTTCGGCTGATTACAAGGTAATTGACGAAATGTTGATACCTGAACACACAGATTTTAATATAAAATTTGCAGGTAATGAAATGGCAATAGTTTATACCGAAAAATCAAAGTATGCAAGCGAAATAAACGAAAAAAACTGGCATGAAATTTTGCTGAAAGACGATGTACATTACGGACGTTCTAACCCTGATGCCGACCCATGTGGCTACAGGGCTGTTTTGGTGTCGAAATTATCAAACACTTACTATAATAAGCCCGGTTTTGCTGAGAAAATACTTGCAAAAGATAATAAATACATAAGGCCAAAAGAAACTGATTTACTGGCATTGTTAGAAACAGGGACTATTGATTACATATTCTTGTATCGTTCTGTAGCTCAGCAGCATAAACTATCTTATCTATTGCTTCCTGATAGTATAAATTTAAAAAAATTTGAATTGAAAGAGTTTTATTCTACTGTTGAAACGCAAATAATGGGAAAGAAAAAGGGTGAAACCATTACAAAAAAAGGTGCACCAATGGTTTATGGGATTACCATGCATAAAGATGCCAAAAACAAAAAACTAGCAATGGGATTTATGAAATTTATTCTTAGCGATGGGATGAAAATTATGGAGAAAAACGGGCAGACCAGTTTAGTGCCTTCTGTTACTGATTCTTTTGATAAAATACCCGAAGAACTTAAAGGGTTTGCAAGCAAGGGCTTGTAATTAGTGCATCTGTAAAGTCGGTGTTTTTTGCATTGTTCTTTAATTTAGTGTTTTAAAAAGTAAATGAATGAAACAATCTCTTTTTAATAATATAACGCTTTTATTTAGTGGTTTGATAATTCTGTTTATTGTTGGTCCGCTTTTAAGTATGTTTATATCTACATCAGGGATTGATTTATTTGAAACAGCAAAAGATACAGATGTTCAGGATAGTATTTTTTTAACATTGAAAGTCTCGTTTATTACAACTTTTGTGTTTGCTTTTTTTGCAATCCCATTTTCCTATTTCCTTGCCAGGTATGAGTTCCCTTTAAAAAAAATTGTACAGGGGATTATAGATTTACCTGTTGTAATTCCTCATTCGGCAGCAGGGATTGCTATTTTGGGTTTTATTTCAAGAGATTCGACACTTGGTAAATTTTCAGGCCTTTTTAGTTTTGATATTGTTGGAAGCCCACTGGCAATTGGTATCGCAATGGCATTTGTAAGTGTGCCGTTCCTTATTAATTCAGCACGCGATGGGTTTGCAAATGTTTCTGTAAGGTTAGAAAAAGCTGCGTACACTTTGGGTGCTTCTCAAATCCGTACTTTTTTCACAATATCCATCCCGCTTGCATGGAAAAATATCCTGTCAGGATTTATTATGATGTTTGCACGCGGGATGAGTGAATTTGGTGCTGTGATAATTGTGGCATATCACCCTATGGTTACACCGGTTTTAATTTATGAATACTTTGGTGCTTATGGTTTAAAATATGCTCGTCCGGTTTCAGTTATTTTTGTAACTGTAAGTCTAGTATTTTTTGTATTATTGCGCTCAATATCAGATCGTAAAAAAAATGTTGAAGCTTAAAAACATATCAAAAAGCTACAAGGGTTTTGCCCTTGCTGATATCAGCCTTGAAATAAATAAAGGCGACTATTTTGTTTTGCTTGGTAATTCAGGTTCAGGAAAATCGCTTTTACTTGAGCTTATAGCCGGGCTTATAAATGCAAATTCGGGCGAAATACACCTTAACAATAAGAATATTACCAATAGCAAAATACAAAAGCGTAATATTGGTTTGGTATTTCAGGATTATGCACTTTTCCCACATCTTACTGTAAGAAATAATTTATTATTCCCGATTAGGAAAAACAAAAACAAAGCTGAAAAAGCAATAAAAATTGCAGAACTTTTAAATATCACTAATTTATTAGAACGATTTCCTGAAAAACTCTCAGGGGGCGAAGCCCAAAGAGTAGCCCTTGGCCGTACTTTAATAACTAATCCAGAAATACTTCTTTTAGACGAACCCTTATCCTCGCTTGATGTCCAACTTAGGGGTGGTCTGAGGCATCTGTTAAAAAAAATAAATAGGCAAGGCCAAACAATTGTCCATGTTACACATGATTATGACGAAGCTATTGCACTTGCATCAAGGGTTGCGGTAATAGATAATGGCAAAATTATTCAAGTAGGGGATACAGAATCTGTGTTTAAAAATCCATCGTCGGAGTTTATTGCTAATTTTATTGGTTTAAAAAATTTTTTTAAGTCAGTTTTACATACAAACAACGGTAAATCGTTTGTTTTAATTAATAATAGCACAAAAATATGCCTTTTATCAGATAAAAAAGACGGCGAAGGTTTTGTGATGATCAGGAGCGAAGATATTTTTGTATACGATAAATATACAGAATCGAGTGCTTTAAATAATTTTGAAGGAATTATCCGTGATGCGGTTCCATCGCGCTTAGGTATTGAAATTTCAGTAGAAACACCATTAATATTTTGGGTTCTAATTACTAAAGAATCGTTTGAAAGAATGAATTTGGGAGAAGGTAAAAAGGTTTGGATTTCGTTTAAAGCTTCGGCGGTAAAATTTTTAAAAACATAGGCATCCTTACTTATTGTAAACTGCACTGTCATACATTTTCCATTTTCTTATCTAAAGTTTATGGTCATTAGTATATTAGTCATTGGACATTAGGTTGTTATGTGCTATTTTCAATGACTAATTTCTAATGATTTTTTACCATAACTCTATTTACGAACAAAATCCATAACGCATTGATAATTTGCTTATACGTCAGGAGTTCTGAGCCTACTAAATCCTGATACCTATTATCAGTACATCATCTATCTGGCGGTAGTTTTCTTTCCAGGTATCGAATTTCTTTTCAATGTAGTTTTTTTGCTCTTCAAGTGTCCTACCTGAACTTAATGCTAAAATTTTCTTTAATCGCTTAAGCATGAATTTTCCGCCTCTTTTACCGCCAAACTGATCGGCATAACCATCTGAAAATATATAGCAATTGTCTCCTTTTTGTAACTGCAAAGTATTGTTTGTGAAAAACTCTTTTTCATCATAAAATATCCCTATTGGCATGTCATCAGCCTTAATATCAAATGTTTGTTGGGTTTCACCATTTCCACGTACCACAAACAAAGGGCTATTTGCCCCGGCAAATTGCATTATGTTTGTTTTCCTGTCTAAAATGCAAAGGGCAATGTCCATCCCGTCTTTGGCTTCACCTTCTTTACCAGTTTGCCTAAGCGATAATTTCACACTACTCCTCAATTCTGTTAAAATATTACCTGCATCTAACTCACTATCGGAAAGTTTGCCTACAATTTCATTTAAAAAAGTCATTCCTAACATGCTCATAAACCCCCCAGGAACTCCATGTCCGGTACAATCAGCAGCTGCAATTAAAAGGTTGTCGCCTTTTTCCATTGCCCAATAAAAATCACCGCTGACAATATCTTTTGGCCTCAACATAATAAAATGGTCAGGTAAAAGTTTTTTCAAAAAGTTGTCTGGCGGCAAAACAGCTGTTTGTATTTTTCGGGCATAATGTATACTATCTGTTATTTTTTCTTTTTGTCGAACAATTTCTTCTTCAGCAAGTTTTATCTTGGTTACATTTGCGTCAATAGCTATAAATTTACGGACTTCACCTTTATCGTTAAAAATTGGGGTCATCGTTGTTTGAATCCAGATTAACCTCCCATCTTTTGTATATGTTTTTGAAGTATAATTAATTGATTTTTTAAAAACGATTGCTTCGGCAATCTGATCAATTAAATTGGGGTTCAAGCTTGTAAGAAATAGGTTAGTTCCATATTCAGCCGAAAATTCTTCAAAAGTAACACCAAGCAATCTGGTAAACCCATCGTTAACCCATTCTATTTCGCCGTTTAAATCAGCAATCACAACTGAATTGTCTGTTTTGCTGGCAACAAGTGAAAGCTTTTCAAGCTCAAAATTTTTAGACTCTAATTCCGAAGTCTGATTTAAAATCTTATAATTCTGCCGGATTATTTCACTTTCAGCCTCTTTAATTTTTGAAATATCAGAATCGATCAAAACTAACATCGATACTTCACCTTCATCGTCTAATATTGGCGATAAGGTACTTTGAGCCCATTTTTTTTCTTTATCTTTTGTTATTACATACGATTCGTATATAATTGGGGTTTTTTCATTAACGCATTGGTGAAAAAGGCTTTCAATATCGGGGTGGTTACTTGCTTTAATTATGTTACCTTTTGATTCCCTTTGCAATAACTGTAAGGTATAGCCATATAGTTTGGTAAACCCGATGTTTATCCAGTCAAAATCCCCATTGGTATCAAGAATCATCACGGCAGTTGAAGTTTCACTAACAACAATTGAAAGTTTTTCCAATTCTTCGTTTATTGATGCAAACTCAGCAGCCTGTATGGCAATTTCTTTTTTTTGCTCTACTAATAATTTTTTAACCTTGTTTTTAATAAAGTAGGCCCTGAAAGTTAAAAAAATAAGGATTAGAATTATAAACAACAGGGAAAATACTGTAAGTGGACTATTTTTGGGGGCCATTTGTTTTTTTAATTCCGAGTTTAGCTCATTTATTTGCTTTTGTTTATACAATATTTTATTATCAAGCTCAGACAAAACAGCAATTTGTTTTTTATTTATTGATGACTGAAGTAAAAGTGCTTTTTTATTCCCTCTTGCTATATTTTTTTTTGATTTTTCAAACGATGTTTTTTTACCAACATTAATACCACCCAAAAGCGAAACTTCAGATACTACTTTTATATTGGCGGCATTTAAAATATCAGCGTTAATTTGCAATACTAATTTCTTAGTTTTTATCTGCAAATTAATCATAATATTTTTTTTATCAGGATACCCTTCGGAAATTAAAGCAGTATTAAATCCCAATATTTTTCTTTTAACACTATTGAACTTATTATTTTGTGATTTTGGCAGATATAAAATTTGAGTTTCAGTAATATCGGCAATATTATTAAAATTAATTACATCAATTGAAATTATGTTGTTATATCCCCTGCGTGTACGCTCTTTTAGTTCGTCAACAAATATTTTACTACCCTTTAATATCCCAATTTTTATAACTTCTATTTTATCATCATTATCCCATTTAAGATATAATGGCAAATCATAAAGTAATTTGGCTTTTTGCTTATTTGTTATAGTTTGGGCATAAGCTACTTTATGGGGTAAACATAGTACAACCAGAATAATTAATATGTTTATAAGTTTTTTATATCCCATTTACTCTATTTCCTTTTTCCAGACTTTACAGGTTATATTAAATTAAGGAACTGTATCGAAATAAATTGACCAATTAATTTTTTATAAAATTACAATTAATTTATTCTTTAGCAAATTTTAACAAACATTTATAAATGACTTTCAATGCTTACAAATACTCAAGTAAAGTGTACATAATTCTACAATGCACAAAATCATTATATCACATGCAAGCATTATACCAATTTAAAAACTTGCTAAATTCTACCTAATATTTTAATTCAGTTAAAATAAATGTAAGCTTTTTAATTTTTTTATGATATATTGCAGTACAATGTGATGTTTTTATCCATTAATGAGATTAGCCCCAAAGCCGCTTAACGGATAATTTTGCAAAAAACACAAAAGGCATTGCGTTGTATATCAGCCCATTAACAATAATTGATAGGGGCTCTATAGGATAGTTTTAGACCAGGTTCATTAATATGTGAATTATTACAATATCTTGCAGAAAACACTAACTATACAAGAAACAGGTTAAAATTAGGCTTTTGTAAATGTATTTTGCGTTGATTGTCAGTGATTTTAACCATTTAGCAATATAACAACTTAACCATTTTAAAGAATAACTAATCATTAATATATTAAATTATGGAAACAAATCAAAACAACGAGATTTTCAACCCACCACAAACAATAGTTGAAGGTGCAACAGTACAAGAATATGAAAAACTGTATAAATATTCGGTTGAGAATCGTGAAGAATTTTGGGCAGATCAAGCTGAAAACCTTGGCTGGTACAGAAAATGGGATAAGGTGCTTGATGATGGGAATGCACCATTTTACAAGTGGTTTACAGGTGCAAAAACAAATATTGTCCATAATGCGATTGACCGTCACCTTAAAACTGCAAACAGGAATAAACTTGCGCTTTTGTGGGAAGGCGAAGATGGCGAGGTACGGCCTTTTACTTATCATGCATTAAATCGTGAAGTATCAGAGTTTGCAAACATTTTAAAAAGCATGGGGGTTAAAAAAGGTGATATTGTTACCATTTATATGCCCCAAATACCTGAGCTTATTTTTGCGATGTTAGCTTGTGCCAAAATTGGTGCTGCACATAGCGTTGTATATGGTGGTTTTAGTAGCGAAGCTTTATTAGAACGGATAAGCGATGCAAAAAGCCGTGTAGTTATTACTGCTGATGGTGGTTATAGGCGTGGGAAAGCCACAAAGTTAAAAGAAATTGTTAACAAAGCACTTGAAATGTGCTCTGTTGCTGAGGTTGTTATTACCGTGAAACGTACAGGTGAAGATGTACATATGGAAAATGACCGCGACTATTGGTATCACGATTTAAAGGCATTACCAATTTCAAATGCGAAATGCGAAACAGAGGTAATGGAATCTGATGATATGTTATTTTTGCTATATACTTCAGGTTCAACCGGGAAACCTAAAGGTTTGGTACATACACATGGCGGATATAGTGTTTATACTTCAACAACACTGCGTATGGTTTTTGATGTAAAACCCGAAGACCGTTTTTGGTGCGCTGCTGATCCGGGATGGATTACAGGACATAGTTATATAGTTTACGCACCGCTTATTAATGGTTCAACCATTTTTTCTTACGAAGGTGCACCAAATCACCCTTATCCGGATAGATGGTGGAAAATGGTTGAAAAATACGGGATAACCATACTTTACACCTCACCAACTGCTATTAGGGGATTAATGCGTTATGGTGAATCGTGGGTTAACAGGCATGATATAAGCACATTACGACTACTTGGCTCAGTTGGTGAACCAATAAACCCAGAAGCATGGAAATGGTATCACCGTGTTATCGGTAAGGGTAATTGCCCCATTATGGATACTTGGTGGCAAACAGAAACAGGTGGTTTTATGATTACCCCATTGCCTATTACCCCCCTTAAACCAGGCTCAGCAACAAAACCATTTTTTGGGAATGAAATAGCTGTAGTTGATGATGATGGAAACGAAGTAGCAGCCGGTGAAGAAGGCAATTTGGTTATAAAATCGCCATGGCCGGGGATGACTTGTTGTATAAATAAAGACAGGGATAGGTTTTACGATACATACTGGAAGCGATTCGAAAAACAAGGATGGTATAGTGCCGGTGATGCAGCCAGAAAAGATAAAGATGGCTATTTTTGGATTATCGGACGTACTGATGATGTTATTAAAGTAAGCGGTTATCGCCTTGGGACCGCCGAAATTGAAAGTGCACTTGTGAGCCATGAATTGGTTTCTGAGGCAGCAGCAATTGCTTTACCTCATCAATTAAAAGGAAATGCCATTCATGCATTTGTTATTTTAAAACACGGCACAACTGGTAACAGGGACCTAGAAACAGAACTAAAAGAACATGTAGCAAAAGTAATGGGACCTATTGCTAAACCTGAAGAAGTTAACTTTGTTGATGGCTTACCAAAAACACGAAGCGGTAAAATTATGCGGAGGGTTTTAAAAGCTAGGGCACTTGGCGAAGACGAAGGTGATTTAAGTACATTGGAGGAATAAAACTTCAAAAGTTGATAGTGCAGAAATTTATAAAACAAAAAAGCTTTCCTGTTAAATAGGAAAGCTTTTTCAATTAATTAAATCTCAATTCAATTTATCCTTCATCTTCATCCTTGCTTTTTTTCTCAAGTAAATGACTGATAACCAGACTTGTACCAGCAAATAAAAAAATCATTGAAAAATATGAGGTTGGTTCTTCTAAGCTTGAGTTAACTGCAACGATATTCCCAAAAAGGATACCTAGCCCAATACCTATAATAAACATACCTAGTTTTAGTACAGGAAATGGCCTTAATTTTGACTTAAACAGGTTGGCATCTGCCCCTTTTTCAATTAATGCCAGTCTTTCTTTGTTCCTTGTTGAAAAAAATAAATATAATATTAAAACTATACTTGCAAACAAGCTTATGGGTACCAATATTCCTACGTCCATTTTATTCAAATTTAAATTAAAAATTTTGTTTGTCACTTCGTTTGACGCAACTAATTTAAATAAGGTTACAAATAATTAAAAAAATGTTATATTTTTTATAAATGAGTCTTGTGCTATGTCAAATAAAACAGGCAGATCTATATTTTCCCAAAATAAAAATATTGAATCTTAAATCCAAAACTCATTTAATTTTTCGTAACTTGTAACCTTTTAAGCCATGATATCGTCTAAAAAGGTACAATGGATAAAATTGATGACCAATATTATATTAAAAAAGTGAAGGCCGGGCAAGCTGACGCTTTCAGGTTTCTTGTAGAAAGGCATAAAACAATAGTATATAATATAGTTTTACGTATTACAAGAAACAACGAAGATGCGGAAGAGGTGGCACAGGATGTTTTTTTAAAGGCATACAAGTCGATAAATAGCTTTAAGGGCGATTCAAAGTTTTCGACATGGTTGTACAGGATTGCTTATAACATGGCTATTTCAAAAGTACGGAAAAAGAAATTACCAACTAGTAATATTGATGATTACGAGTTGGCCGATAACGAAATAAAACATGTTTATGAAGATTTTGAAAGTATTGAAAATTCTGACAAGAAGAAATATCTACGAAAAGCAATTGACAGCCTTTCAACTGATGACTCGTTAGTGATTACACTTTATTATTTGAACGAACATTCAATTGAAGAGATTTGTGAGCTGACAAATATGGGTAAGTCAAACATAAAAGTACGTTTGTACAGGGCAAGAAAAAAAATGTTTAGTTATTTGAGTAAATTGTCGGTTAGTACACTAATTTTGAATTTATTTGTTTTATTTGTCGAATAAGCACTAAGTGCTATTTAATGTTGCTTACGCACTGGTGCAAATATCTTACAATATGCAAGTTGCGTAAAAGTAAATACACAACGGCGAAGCCCTCACCTGAGGTAATTAATTTTTAACAGATGCTTATAATTAAGTTAAAAACAAAAAAGTGATGGAAGAAAAAGATAATATAGATAAATATACGGCTAAAATTCTGAAACATTTAGAATTGGAAAAGCCACTACCTGATTTTACTGAAAAAATTATGGACAAAGTATTGTCCGAACAAACTGAGGGTAAAAAGATAGAAGCATTTGGCAATAAAAATTTCCCCCTGATTTTCACATCTGTTTTTTTATCAATTATTTTACTTGCTGTTTTTTTACCATCGGGTGAATATTCGATACCAGAAAGCTTAAACGTGGTAAATGGTATATTAAGCCAGATTCAAATTGATTTTTCGTTCAATTCTGAGCCCATATTTTCAACAATGAAAGATAATGCGATACTAAAAATTTTACCCCTTGCAATTATTGCCCTTATTCTTTTTGAAAGGTTATTATTACGATATAGCGATAGTTGGAAGGAAGGGTGATTGTTTTTTGTATAACACTTTGTTAAATTTAAGGTTAGCTATGCTTAAAAATTAATTAAAACTAACAAAAGCTAAATTTAGCCAAGCGTTCTGCCTATACCAAAAACATGTTGCTATAACCAGGACGCAAAAGAGTTGTTCCGAAATAACTTGACACTTTCAACTTGCTCTTTTGCTTTTTATCTTCTTTGAAAAACGCTTCAAATAGCCCGCTATTATTAGTTTTTTCAAATTGCTAAAAAACAAAACACCTTCGTTTAGCTTTGAATGTGGCCAGTCCCGTTTTTATACAAAGCCGAAACCGTTTGAACAGCATCAGCACCTGCAAGCAATTGTTTGATTAACGATTTACCATCATGCACGCCTGTTGAGGCAGCAATATCACAATTAATCCTATTTGCCATTATAGATACCCATCTCAATGAAATAGGTAAGTCCTTTTCTGAACTTAACACATGGGATGAAACCACTTGCTGGGTATCAATATCAAAATCGGGGCTATAAAAACGGTTAAATAAAACGACCCCTGCTATCCCGGTTTCAGAAAGCTTTTTAATAGTTGAAGCCAAATTAGAAAAGTAATAGCTTATTTTTAGAGATATTGGTATTGTTATTTCCTTTTTTACTGCTTCAACTAAATCAAAATATATTTTTTCATTTTGCTCAGCTGTCCTATTCAAAACAGTTGGTAAAATAAAAGCGTTTAACTCAATTGCATCGGCACCGGCTTCTTGCATTTTCTTAGTAAAAAATGTCCACTCATGTGCCGAAGTACAATTTATGCTAGCAATAACCGGGATTTTTACAGCCTTTTTAGCATCTTCAATTAATTTAATATAAGCCTTTATATTATCATCCTTAATTTTGTAGTCGAAATAATCGTAATACTCAAGGTTGTTATCGTCAGCAGCGATTTCTTTCATTACACTTTCGTATTCTAATAATATTTCTTCTTCAAATATTGATTTTAAAACCACAGCAGCAGCACCTTTTTTTTCTAGATCAACAATATCTTCAACTGAATTGGTCAGTCCGGAACTTCCTACTATAAGGGGGTTTTTTAAATCTAAACCCAAATATTTTGTTGCTAAATTTACCATATTTAAGAGATTTGTCTGGATTATATAATATTTAATTAATAACTTTTTCTTGAATATATTCATGCATTCCTGAAGCGGCTTTTCGACCATCGCCCATTGCTAAAATAACGGTAGCCCCGCCTCTAACTATATCGCCACCCGCAAAAATATCAGGGATAGATGATTGCATATTATCTTCATTAACAACAATAGTTCCCCAACGGGTTACTTTTAGTTCTTTTAAACTTGCAGGAATCAGTGGGTTTGGTGAAACTCCAACACTTACAACAACTGTGTCTACATCTAAATAATATTCAGAACCTTCAATAGGTATTGGACGT
The DNA here is from genome assembly GCA_002084525.1 of Bacteroidetes bacterium 4572_117. Taxonomy (GTDB): domain Bacteria; phylum Bacteroidota; class Bacteroidia; order Bacteroidales; family NBLH01; genus NBLH01. The sequence continues at coordinate 31,443 of NBLH01000002.1, forward strand.
CGCCTACCACTATCGTCAGGTGCACCTAGTTCCATTTTTTGGACCTTCATCCTGTTTACCCGTCCGTTTTCATCGGCATAATATTCTAATGGGTTATTCAAGTTTAAAAACTCAATACCCTCTTCTTGGGCGTGTTTAACCTCTTCAACCCTTGCAGGCATTTCTTTTAACGAACGCCTATAAATAATCCTTGCATTTTTAGCCCCTAAGCGTTTTGCTGTCCTTACTGAATCCATTGCTGTGTTACCACCTCCAATTACTGCTACATTTTTACCGCTAAGTACCGGCGTGTCAAAATCATCGTTTGCGGCATTCATAAGGTTAATCCTGGTAAGGTATTCGTTTGATGAAAATATCCCAATAAAATTTTCGCCGGGGATATTCATAAAACGGGGTAATCCTGCACCGCTACCAACAAAAAATGCTTTAAAACCTAGCTCCCTTAAATCATCGAACGAAGCTGTTTTTCCAACAATAAAATTGGTTATGAACTTAACGCCCATTTTTTTCATGCTGTCAATTTCAATATCGACAACTGAATTTGGTAACCTAAATTCAGGTATACCATACTTTAATACGCCGCCAATTTCATGTAATGCTTCATATACAGTAACATCATAACCAAACTTTGCCATATCGGCAGCCCAGGCCAAGCCTGCAGGGCCTGCACCTATCGAGGCAACTTTTATATTGTTTTCTGTTGCAACTTCCGGGACTGACATTTTACCGCTATTTTGCTCATAATCTGCTGCAAAACGTTCTAAATGACCAATTGCTACGGGTGGTTGGTCCATTTTTAAGGTATAAAAACACTGTGCCTCGCATTGTTTTTCTTGCGGGCAAACACGGCCACAAACTGCCGGTAGTGTATTTGTATCCTTTAATACTGTTGCAGCACCCAAAAAATCTTTAATTTCAATTTTTTTAATAAAGTTAGGGATATGAATACCAACCGGACAACCTGACACACAAGTGGGTGTAGGGCAATCGATACACCTTTGGGCTTCAAGTACGGCTTGTTCTTCTGTTAAGCCTGAATTTACCTCAATATTATTTGTATTGCGGATATTGGCCTCTTCTTCGTTCATTTCAACCCTGACCTTGCTTGTACGTTCTTTAACTTTTTGGGTTTTCCTAAGTTCAGCTCTCCATTCTTCGCTGCGTTCTTCTTTTAAATAAGCTAATATATTATCCATTTTTATATTTCTATTTTATATTATTTCCATTTGCCTTAATATAGCCACTATCAAAAAACAATCATTAATTTGGTATTCTAACAATTATTTTTCAACTCGGTTTTTAGGTGGTAACCTGTTCAAGATATTTTTTATAAGCATCCTCTTCTTGCGATTTGTATGCACTTAAACGATAAAGCATTTCATCGAAATCAATTTTACCTGCATCGAATTCGGGACCGTCAACACAAACAAACTTTGTTTCGCCGCCAACAGTAACCCTACATGCTCCGCACATACCTGTTCCGTCAACCATAATGGTGTTCAAACTTGCAACAGTTGGTATATTGTGCTTTTTAGTTGTAAGGGCGGCAAATTTCATCATTACGGCAGGCCCTATTGTAACAGCCTCGTCCACTTTTTCTCTTTTAATCACATCTTCCATACCCTTTGTTACCAAACCTTTATTGCCAGAAGACCCATCGTCGGTCATCACAATTACTTCATCAGAATGCTTCCGCATTTGGTCTTCAAGAATAACCAGGTCTTTAGTTCTTGCGGCCAAAACTGTTATAACACGGTTACCTGCTTTTTTATATGCTTCAACAATTGGTAACAGCGGAGCTATCCCAACGCCTCCGCCGGCTGCTAATATTGTACCAACTTTTTCAATATGCGTTGCCTTACCTAAGGGGCCAACAACATCGAGTATAAAATCGCCTTCATTTAAACGTGTCAGTTTAGCCGAAGAAACCCCAACGTCTTGCACAACTAAATCAATTGTACCCTTTTCAATATCAGCACCTGCAATTGTTAATGGTATCCGTTCACCTTTTTCATCAACACGTATTATTACAAAGTGGCCTGCTTTTCTGCTTTTTGCAATTTCGGGGGCTTCAATCACAATTTTAGCCACTTTTTCTGAAAAAAACTCTTTTTTAATTATTCTGTTCATAGGTATAAATTGTAAAGTTTTAATTATTTCAAACTACCCTGTAAGTTATTGTATATGTTTTTCGTATAATAATATATGATCTTGCTCACAGATTAACAAAAATAATAAAATTTAGTTATAGTAATTACACTTTCAACTTTTGCAGGTAAATTTATAATTGTTTAGTAATTCCGAATTTAATTTTTATTGTATCATTAATGAGCTTAGTCCAAAAAGCCGCTTAGCGGATAATTTTGCAAAAAGCGCAAAAGGTATTGTGCTGTGTATCTGCGTATTAACAAAATCACTTAGCGGCTTTATAGGCTAATTTTTAGTTTTTATACCGGACTCATTAATCCTACAGAATAAAATTATCATGCACCTAATTAGGTATTATACAATACGTTATGGCCTTATTGGTTTTTGTTGGCATTATTCAAAAAATTTTGAACTTTGTAAATAATTTTTAAAAAAATATGTTCTTAAATATATTTTTTGTGGTTTAATACCAAAAAAATGACTACGCTTACATCGCTTCGTATTTTTTAGGCAATCCCTTAGTAACGTTCAACCAACAAATCAAAAAAACGTCGAGCAGACATATTCTGAATTTGCTCAAAAGAAAAAAACTGATAAATTATTATAAATAATAGGTGTTTTCACAATTATTCACTAATTTTGCATAGATAATATTCAATTCGCATATTATCTATGCGCTAACATACCTTAATGTGGATTTGTTAATAGAAAATAAATTATCGAAATATAAAACTCATATAATTGATTATGCAAGCCTAAAAAGCATACTTGTAAATATGGATTATGAAAATATTAACGATAAAATTGCCAACTTAAAACAGAAGGGTATTATTAAATCAATAAAAAAAGGGTTCTATATCCATACTTCACTAATTAATAAAAATATTGTTTCAAAAGAATTCCTTTCTAATAATTTGTTAGATGGGCCGTCATATATATCACTTGACTATGCCTTATACTTTTATGGATTAATTCCGGAGGCCGTCTATGAAATTACTGCTATTACAACAAAACGCTCAAAAGTTTTTAAAACTGATATAGGAGTTTTTTCATATAAACACATAAAAAAGGAGTTATTTAGCATCGGTATAAAAACCGAAAGCTTAAAAAACGGAAATTGCCTGATTGCCAGTAAAGAAAAAGCTATTTGCGATAAAATATATTTTACAAAAGGAATTGAGTTAAGTTCCAAGTCATCTTTGATTGAATTTATCGAAAATGATTTAAGGATAGATATAGACGAATTTGAAAATTTTAACATCAATATTTTTGCGGAGTATTACAAAGTATCAAAATCAAAAAAAATTCAGATATTATTAAATCTAATAAAGGAATTATGAGTATCATTAAGCAAATGCTGTTGAAATATGATATTGGCTCTGAAAACGAAATTCTAAACGCATTGAAGGAAATTTTTCAGGAAATAACATTGTTGGGGCTATACAGGGGGAACTTTTTTAGCAAGGCTGCTTTTTACGGGGGTACTTCATTAAGAATTCTATATGGTTTAAATAGATTTTCAGAAGATTTAGATTTTTCACTTATAGAAAAAGACAGGAGTTTTAATATCGAGCACTATTTTAAATATATTATTGACGAGTTTGATGCTCTTGGGGTGAACGTAGAGTTAAGAAAAAAAGTCAAAAAAGAAAAGTCTTCAAATATTGAGTCTGCATTCTTGAAAAATGATACCTCAATACGTACACTTGATATAAAAACCGAAAATTTAGCAGATATTCTTGGCAGTATAAACTATCATAAAAAAATAAAAATAAAGATTGAAGTTGACACTAATCCACCTTTAAAATTTCAAACGGAGGCTAAAACACTATTAATGCCAATGACCTTTAATATTGTTTCAATGACTTTACCAAACCTTTTTGCTGGCAAAATGCATGCTGTATTGTGCAGAAATTGGAAAACACGTGTAAAGGGGCGAGATTGGTATGATTTTGAGTGGTACGTGAAAAATAACACAAGACTAAACCTTGAACATTTGCAAGAACGGATGATTGAAAGTGGTGATTTTGAACAGGGTAAGAAACTTGATAAAAAACGATTTATTGAACTAATGAATAATAAAATTGATACATTAAATTTAACAAAAGCAATTGAAGAGGTTCAGCCTTTTATTAAAGACAATAAAATATTTGACTTTTGGTCACAAGATTATTTCAAGTTATTGACCGAAAAAGTTTCATTTGTTTAACCCGAAAAATTTATCATTGAAAATGGCAATTTTCATGCACGCACTAGTTAAAAGAATAACAATACAAATGTACACAACATCAGGCTGGTCGTCAGTGGTTTTACTTGACTTTTTGCTTGTTTCGCTTCACAAAAAACAAAAAAAAGATGGCAACAATAAGCAATAAACCTATTAAAAGGTAGCTTAATTGATTGTGGCTTCTATGCAGTGGGCTGTAATCACCCAGTAAAACAAAACCTGACCAATACTTAGGGTTTACCAACTCAGGGCTTGAATTTTCAATGTAATTTATTTTGGCAAGTTGCAGGGCCTCGCTTTTTGATTTCCCAGCGGAAAGATATTTATAAAAATCATGCATGATAACTGCACTTGATTCGTCACTAATTCTCCATAAAGTATGTACAACAGATAATGCACCTGCCAGTGTAAACCCCCTGCTTAAGCTCATGACACCTTCGCCACTATACACCCTGCCATCGCCTGTATTACAGGCACTTAGCACTACCATTGATGCATTTATTTGTGCCCTGTGTATTTCGTAATTGTACATTAGGTTACTTTCGTTGCTGTTAATGTTTGGCGAAAATGCCAAAAATGAATAATCAGGGTTGTCTTTTTCTGAATTTGCATGCAATGCCAAATGAAAAATCCCCTTTTTGCTTATAATAGATTTAAATTTTGATTTCGTGGCAGAATCCCCAATATAGGTTGTGCCATTAAAATACTCTATAATTGATTTTATTTCCTCTTTTGCCCTCTTTAGTTCACTAAATAAATAAGGCGATTCAACTTGGTTTTTTGTTCTATAGTTTGGTGCAAATGCGTAGACATAATTCATATATCGATTTTCTTTTTGGTAGCTAAACAAAAGGCTTGATGAATAGGCATAAGAAAACCGATAATCGAATATAAGGTATGGAAGCCCTGCGTAATTAATAAATGCTTCTTGCTTGTATTCCGAAATAAGGGCATCAAAAGATAAATATGCAATTTTTTCATCAGGGACAACTACTATTTTTTTATTTTCAAGTTTAAGGGGCTTTAGTAAAACATTATATAACGAATATAAGGTTTGGTTATAATTATTGTACTCCTGAAGCGTATAATTTGTCTCTTCAACTTGGTTTATTTTTTTCCTAAACAATTCAATATTTCGTTCAAAAGTGCTATCAATTTTAATCCTTTTATATCTTAATCCATTTTTGTTTATCACAAAAGCATAAAGTTGCCCACTTTGTTTATTGGTTAAATAGCTGTATTCAATCAATGTTTCATCAACCGAAAGCTCTTCTTTGATTTTAGCCAAGTCGATAAGTTTTGTTTTTGCTAATAATTTTGAATAGGCTGGGTAGTTTTCTTTTATATTTTCCAGAAGGATTTCGTGTTTTTTATTCATTTTAAATAATTCTGATTGCCAATGCGATATTTTTTCCTGATTAGCCCCCCTTTTTTTATTCTCATCGAAAATTAGTTTTTTAAATGCTGCAATATTTTGTAAAAGTGTGGTTTTATGTTCCTTAAGGCTATCAGAAATAACATTCACGAACGCCTCATTTTGTTTTATCTCACTTAATAGTACGGCAGCTTTACATCTTTGGGCAAATTTATAGGCTTTTTCAACATATGTTTTATCAGCTGTGAGTTCAAATAATTGCAAGGCATTTTCTATGGCTGAAATGTAAAACTCTTTTTCGTTTTCGGTAATGTACAACTTGCTCTCCAAAGAAACATATCCCTGCCTTACATTATTTATAAGTTCTAATGCCAGTTCAAGAGATTCAATACTTAATTTCAAATTTTTTTCTTTGTCTTTTGTTTTTGCAGTAGACATAACAAGCAATGTTTCTGATTTTTTTTTCAAACTACGCAGCAAATTTAATTCTGATAAAATATGTTCTAGCCCGGGATTTTTATAAATATTACTGCTATTAAAATCCCCAGAATTTGAAATCAATGATTTTTGGTAATACTTAAGCGCCTCTTCATTTTTTTTTTGCCCTAAATAATAATCCCCAAAAGTTTCGTACATATCTGCGGTATAAGGGTGTTTTTCGCCAAAATTGTTAATATAGCTTTTAAGTGCTTTTTTGTATAACACCAAAGCATCAGTATATGCACCTGTCTTTATTTTAAGTTTCCCGTATTCCTTATAAACATAAGCAAGCTTATAATAATCTTTTCCATGCTTTCGCTTAATTCCCAGGTGTTTAATTTATATATTGATTCCTGAAAATAATCAAGTGCTTTTTTATAATCGCCTTTATGTTTGAAAATATTTCCTAAATTATTATATATAGATGGTAGTTTATAATACAATGCCTCAATATTATTTAAGCTTAAATTTTCTGCTTTAATGTAATAATCAACAGCTTTATCGTATTTACCTAGAGAATTATTCATTATCCCCAGTTGATTATATACTGCCACAAGGTTTTCTGCTTTAATATTTTCTTTTTGATCAATAATGGATAGCAAATATTTCTCTGCCTCTATAAAATCACCCTTATTTTGAGACTTTCGTGACAATTGAAATAGTTCTTGTGGACTTTGCGCTAGAAGTGGCGTGTAAAGTATTGTTAGAAAAGCAAAAAAAAACAATAATTTTTTATCCCTGATAATCAGCATCTTATAGAACAAATTAAAAAAAATCAGGTTTTGCATGGTTATATTTTTCCCCCAAAGATAATAAATGAATAAAGGTTAAACTTAATAAAAATGAAAAAAATGAAAAATTTTGTTTTAAAATCAGAAAATAAAAAAGAAAATGCAAGTTTAAACATATTCAGTTTTTCAAATGAAAAAAAAATTGAAGTGTTAGAGAATCACGAGATGAATCAAATCAGGGGTGGTTACGGTGAAGAAGAAGATAATACTAATCAAGAATGGAAATAGAAAATATATTGCTGTATACCTGCTTCAATTTGTAGAGCAGGGAAATATAATAATTTAAGCAAACCAATTTGCCTATAGGATTTTATGTAAAATTCTATGGGTCGTTGGTGTTTTTGTTATATCCAACTTGAATAAAAATATTAAACCCATTAACAATAATAATTATGATTAAATTAAACTTTGACAACAAACTTGGCATTTTTTACGAATGCTTTGTTGGTAGCTTTTCTATTGGCGATATGGTTTCGCATTACAACTCTGGATGTTCAAATAATAATTTGCCTGAAAGGCTTAATATAATTGTGGATTATACCAAAGCAAAATTTACTTTTGAAATAGATGACCTGCATGAAATAGTAGGGGTAATAAAAAAAAATATTGAATACTATGAATACGTAAAAGCTGTTATGTTACATGCCACACCATACGAACAAGTATTGAGCATGATGTTTCAAGACTTAGCAGAAAACATTCCAAATTTCCACACCAAAATTTTCACTACTAAAGAGGCTGCTACAAAATGGATACTTTCCGACAAAGTTAAAGATATTAAGAAAAAGGAATTAATTGAAAATGGGGTTTAAACAATTACTTAAGTTAAGCACAAACTTTAGGGGGTAATTAAGCACCTGTGCTTTTTTATATGTAAACCCTGAGTAGTATAGGTAATTGCCTAACCCTAAAGGGCGTCCTGATTTTCAGCGACTTCGCCCTTTAGGGTTGGGGTAAAATAAAAAGGTAACAAACTAATAATCAGCAATATACGCAATTGTCTGATAGGGTTCTAATCTGTTGATTATCAGCTTCTTTCAAAAATGTACCGAACTATTGTTCTCGGTAACGAATGGGTTTATTTTAAAATATATACAGGATACAAAACTGCTGATTTAGTACTTACAGATGCCATTAATCCATTGGCTAAAGAACTTTTAGAAGAAGAAATTATTGATAAATGGTTTTTTATCAGGTATTCTGATCCCGATTTTAATTTAAGGCTGAGGTATAGGCTTACTGATTTATCACAACTTGGAAAGCTTATTTTCATGTGTCTATTTTTAAATTGTTTTTATTTACCACATGGAACATCCCAAATAGTCATTACCTTGGGTGGCAAAGCTTTTATCAATGTATGTTTCATGTGTCTATATTTAATTGTTTTTTATTTATCACATGGAACATCCCTAGCGTAACACTGATTTTTATTTAGCTTAAAACACACGAATACTAATCGAATTTCGTAAAACTTTGTTTTTTTAGCAAAGTTTCACAACATAATAATATAATAGTCATTACCTTAGCCCGACTTGCATTTTCCTTTTTATAACTTCCTTAACGACAGGCAATAGTAGTCTTGTGAGTCGTCGTCGGGACTACAGTTTGCTCGTAAGTTTTTAAAAA
>NBLH01000245.1 GCA_002084525.1 Bacteroidetes bacterium 4572_117
TTTCTATATCGAAAACAAAATCGTTTACGTCAACAACAATTAAGCTTGAGAATATGGAAATATCTATAAATAGAGCTCATAAAAACGCTGGTATGAATGCCCTGAATTATGCCAAGTATTTATGAAAAAATTGTTAATAAACCCACAATACTGGCTGTTGCTTATGAAACCGCTGTGTTAAGTTCAATATAGCCTACTTTTAAATACCTTTTTATTGTTTTAGTAATAAGTTTCGGGTGTAAATTCAGTGTCAAGAACTATTTCTTTTATATCGCCTTTAGGTATTTTAAATTGATATGAAAGGCAGGGGTTTGGGTTTTTTGAGTTTATCTTGTGCTATTTTTACTGTTTTAAAACTACTAATTGCGTTTTATTTCAAAGTCTTCGGCATCTGAAATCCGTCCGGTAATTAAAAACTGCATACTATCATACAAATGTGCTTTGGTGAATTTTAAATGTTTATGAATAAATTTTGAATCCGGAATACTTCCGTCATTTGTTTCGCCCATACTGTTTCAATGGTTTAAAATGTCGAATAAATTTCATATTACATAACGAATATAAAAATAATACAAGCAAAATAACAAATGCATGTATCGTGTTAATTGTTAGGGAAATAAAGTTTGGCATGCAATTTGCAAATGTTAAATAAAATTTACATTATGGATGCAGAAGTAAAAAAATTCATGCTAAAGTACATGGAAAGTGTTGATGAAGAGGTATACTTGAATTTTATCAAGTTGTTTTCAAAACGTCCGGCAAAATTTGTTAAAAAAACTAATATGTCTGTTTATTTAAAATGTAAACAAGTTGCCAAAAAAGAACATTTGGCCACCTCATAAGTGCCGGTTTTTTAGTATCATGGCAAAATTATCCATATACTTTAGTGTGCTAACATATTGACATGTAGGTATATATGAGTTTAGGTGAATGGGCTTGGGGTCTTTTTGGCCAATTTTGCAGGGTACAAAAAAAAGTACCATACAATAAAAACTAAGGATAATAAGATTATCCCTGCCCTTATAAAAACCGGGGCTTCTGTGTACCGGGTAACAAAACCTTCCAAAAATCCGGCAACAATAAATATTGGCACAATGCCTATAATTATTTTCACACCTTTGACCGTGGCCTGTTTAAACGACTGTAAACGAGTATAAGTGCCCGGTAAAAGTACCGAAACACCAATTAACAAGCCTGCTGCGCCCGAAATAATAATAGCAAAAATTTCGAGGGTGCCATGTATCCAAATAGTCAATACCGATTCAAGGAAAATGCCTTGATCGTAAAAAAAATATTGGAAACTACCCAACATAACACCGTTTGATATCATTATATAAACAGTACCCACAACAAGCAATAGCCCCCAAACAAATGCCAAAAATGCTACTTTTATATTATTGATAGTTATTGCCAAGAACATATCGGTTTGCATCATTTTTTTATATATGGCCATTGGGTCGCCTTTTTCAATATTGTCAAGTGTCATGTCCACATAAGCGTCGCCAAGTATCGTGCGCACGAAAGATTTGTCGTTTGCAGCTGAAAAGGCACCAATTAATGCAGAAAAAAGGAAAAGTGCCAACGATATGTAAACATATTTCCGTATATCATAAATTATCAAGGGGAAATCTTTTTTCCAGAAATTTAAGATTTTGTGCCCACTTTCTTTTTTGTTTTTGTAAATATTGTAATGTGTTTTTGCTGCCAATGCATTAAGGTATTTTTCGGTGTCGGTTCCGGGATAAAATGTACGGCAATATGATAAATCATCGGTAATTTGAATAAACATAGCAGCCAGTTTATCTGGTGGGTAGCTGCCGTCTTTTACTGATAAGGCCTCAAACTTTTTCCAACGATCGATATTTTTATTTATAAAAACAAGTTCTTGCATTGTTTATTTTGTATTTGCAGTATAAGCCAAACAAAAGTAAAAATAAATTGCTTATGCAAAACGTTTATTCGTATTTTTGCACATCAATAAAATTTGGTGGTATAATTAATAGCCTGACAAGGGCAAAGGGGAATTGCTTCCGGATAACAGTAATTTTCAAAGGGAAAGTGTATGAAGATTGTATTTGTAAATAAATCGGATAGGGTAGGAGGGGCTGCGGTTGCATGCAGGCGTTTACACACTGCTATTGTAAAAAGCGGTACCGATTCTAAACTTTTGGTTCAAGAAAAAACTGATGATGACCCTACAGTAATTGCTGTGGGCTCAGGTTTTTGGAAAAAGAAAAAGGATTTTCTGTTATTTGTTATTGAACGCCTATATTTTTTGTTTTATGAAGCCTCAAAAGAAATTCGTTATGCATTTTCGCCGGCAGTAGCAGGTGAAAATATTCATAAAAACACTTTAATCAAAAATGCGGATATCGTTCATATCCACTGGTTTAACCAAGGTTATTTGTCGCTAAAGAACTTAAAGGCTTTGCTTATCCAACAAAAAAAGATGCAAATACTAAAGGGCGCAAATATTACTTTTGTTACCAGCAGCCATTGGTTAAAAAGGGAGGCAGATAAATCAATGCTTTTAAAAGATTTTAGGGTACTTAGCATCCCTATACCTATTGATGCAAATGTTTTTTATACGGCAGATAAATATTCGATAAGGAAAAAATTATCCTTACCCAAAAACAAAAAATTGATTTTGTTTGCAGCTGCCAACATTTCTGATAAAAGAAAGGGCTTGGATTACTTGTTGCAGGCACTTAAGCTAATAGAAGATAATAATCTAAACTTTGCAGATATTGAAATACTTACTTTTGGCAAGTTCGATGCTGCTGCTTTTTATAATTTGTCGTTTAAAGTTTATAATTTGGGTGTAATATCAGAAGCTGAAAAAATAGCCGAAGTTTATAATGCTGCCGATTTATTTGCGATACCTTCGCTTGAAGATAATTTACCCAATACAATTATCGAATCCTTAGCTTGTGGCACCCCTGTACTTGCTTTTAACTCAGGTGGGATGCCCGAAATGGTTGATCATAAAATAAATGGATATGTTGCTGAATATAAGTCTGTTGATGATTTGAAAAATGGCATTGAGTTTATAATAAATCACCCAGATGCTGAACTTTTGGGTAAAAATGCAGTAGAAAAGGCACAGCAAGCATACAGCGAAAAGGGCGTAGCCGAAAAGTATAAAAAGGTATATAAGGAAATTTTAAATCAGCAGGTATAAGTATAACGTAGCTTCGCTACAAAAAAATAAGAACGCTGTTAACACAGATTTAACTGATTCACACAGATTATTATTAGTCTTGAAACACCCTGATACGTCAATTAAGCCGAAACCTTATACATGACTTGACGCCAGTTACGTAACTGACAAGTTAACCTGTCAGTTCATCAACAGTTAATTTCCAATACCTAAATTTGATTAACAGTTTATTGAAGTAAGTCGGCTTTTAAGTACCCAAGCAAAATTAATTGTAAATTCTAATTTGATATTTGAAAGAATATCAATTACTTAAGCTACTCAGGGTTTACATATAAAAAAGCACTGGTGTTTAATAGAATAACTCGTTGGTTTTCATCCTTAAAAACCGGTTTACGGCAAAATAGCTTGAAGATCCTGAAATAAAAATACCAAGTACTAACATCAATATAAAAATAACCCATTTATCTTTAATAAGGATAATTCCTTCAAGTGTGCTTTGCAGGAAGTAGACCACAATAATCATCATTAAAATGGCGAATAATGCACCAAGCGCACCAAAAAACATCGATTTTTTTACAAAAGGTTTACGTATAAAACTATGGGTGGCACCTACTAATTGCATTGTGTTAATCAAAAAGCGTTTTGAATAGAACGACAAGCGTATTGTGTTATTTATCAGGGCAAAAGATATAGAGAAAAACAACAAACTGGACAGGAATAATATTATGCTTATTTTTTTGACGTTTTCATTAACTAAATCGACCAATGATTTTTGGTAATGGATTTTTTTTACCAACGGGTTTTGTTTTAAACGGGTTTCAATAGTTGCTATGCTGTCGGTATTTGCGTAATCGGCCCTAAGTTTTACATCAATCGACGCCAATAAAGGGTTAAAACCCAAAAAACCCACAAAATCTTCACCTAAGTTTTCCCTTAAATCCTTGGCAGCCTCTTCTTTACTAATAAACTTTGTTTCCAGCACATAATCGGCCAAATCAAGCTCCTTTTGCAGACGGATAATGTCCATTTCTTTTTTGTCGTTGATTAAAATCACCGAAAAACCAAGGTTTTCTTTAGCATAATCAGATAATTTTTTGGCATTTATCAGCAACAAGCCAATAAGGCCAAGCATAAAAATTACCAAGGAAATACTTATGGTAATTGAAGTGTAAGAACCAAGCAATTTATTTTTTCCAATATCTTGAGTATTTGACACCATATATGAACAAAAGTAAAAAACTAAATTACAAAAGTTTGCTAAAAGTAAAAAATATTTGACAAAAAGTTATTTTCTATTGTTTTATTGTCCTAAAAAACTACAAATAAAAAAAAGAACGCAGATAATACTGATTCATACAGATTTTTTCGTTTTTAAACACACTGGCTTTCAGGTAAATGCACGCAATGCTCTGATTGTCATGAATTTGCAAAAACAAAATAATTTTAATTTAAGGCTCTGGTTGATAATTGTTTAATCTAAAATCGGCAATTTAAAATCTAAAATTACTAAGTCTTGAAAGTTACCAAAAGAGGATATTTAAAAGATAAATGGGAGATTGACATTGCGGTCAGGACAGCCCAGAACTGGGTGAAAACAATTAAAAATTTGTAAATTTGTAAACTGGGTTTTGAAAAATGCCCATTTCTAACACAATTTGCACAATCCCTGCCATCAATTATAATTATCAGCTTGCAAAAGTAGTACTTTTTATTGATGTTTTGTAATGTACTAATAAACTTTCCATGCAAAACGAATGAAAAAGATATTTTTAATATTAGCAATTTGAAAAAACTAATAATAGCGGGCTATTTGAAGCGTTTTTCAAAGAAGATAAAAAGCAAAAGAGCAAGTTGAAAGCGTCAAGTTATTGCGGGACAATTTCTTAGTTGTGTTTGCTTTACCAATTTTCGCATAATTGTTAAGTGATTTGAACTATTTAGCAATTTAACCATTTAAAGTATATGTTATTCTACAAAATTACAAAAAACTAATATTTTTTCACAGCTTCGTACAATATTAGTACTTTTACGATATAACTATTGCCTTTTACCAAAATAACTATGTTATGGATTATTCAATAAAAACTTTCATTGCCTTTTTCATACTTTTTATTAGCCCAAGCCAAGTTTTTGCCGACGATATTTGGCTCGAAACCTTCTCGACAGCCGAAAAAGGTTATTGGGGGGGTGGTAGCGATATGTCAGGGGTTTTAAAATGGACAATCGATGCCTCTGCATGTACCCTAGACGATGCCGAAGATTATATAAAAACAGTTACTACAAGCGGAGGTCGTATGCAGGCGCAAGACATTGATGGTGAGGCTGTTTGGGTATCTGAAACAATTGATGTTTCGGCGTATGAAAATCTTGTTTTGTCTGTTGATGCTTCAGAAACAGGTTCATCGACAAATACCGAAAAATATGTTAAAGTATATTATAAGTTAAATGGTGGTGGCGAAACCCTTTTTGAAACCAATGGTGAAAATATTGGCAATTGGGCTAGTGCAACCGCCAGCCAGTCAATAACAACTGCATCTACAGTACAGATAATTGTGCGTATAAATAATCCAAATGCAGGCGATCGCTCTATTTTCGACAATGTTTCTGTTACAGGCGATTTAATAGGTAACGATAACGATTCGCAACTTTTGGCTGGAACCGATGTGGAACCAGCGAATATTCAATCGGCTGAAAATGACGGCAATAGCCCATTTCAGGTTTTTGACTTTAATTTTACCGATGTTGGTGCACCGGGCGATGGGCTTGCTACTATAATTACCCAAATTATTGTTAATCGGGGGCCAAATAATGAAATTAGCGACTGGCAAAATGTAATTGCGGGAGCCAAACTTTTTGGCCCTGATGTTTCTGCCTTGGGGCTTGAGGGTACAGTTTCTGCAAGCAGCCTTACTTTTTCAGGAGAACCGCTAATAAGTATCGCAAATGCAAGCAATGAAACATATCAGCTAAAAATATGGTTAAAAACCGACCTTTCAGCAATAACTGATAACGAAAATTTAGATTTTAGCCTAAACTATACCGATATTAGCACCGATGCAACAGGTAGTTCCTTTGGTTCGGGTAATGAAACTTCAGGGGCAATATCAGTTTCTATAGAGGCTTCAACGTTGGTTTTTCAGTCAATCCCGGATAATATTTTAACAGATACTGACTTTTTACTAAGTATTGATGCTGTTGATTTAAACGGGAATTTAGATACTGATTTTACATCGCAACTTACACTTGGCAGGAATAACGGTACAGGTGTTTTAAGTTCGGTTACGGGTTTGGTTAAAAATGCCGTAGGCGGCCGGCAAACATGGGCCGATTTGCAATACGATACTGAAAATGAACTTGTTAGCAATACTATTTTTGCGGTTGAGGCAAGCGATAGTATTTTTGATGATTTTGAGGATGGAAACCTTAATGGATGGGGGAATACACAAGACTGGGCAAATTCAACAGAGCAAGCCCTGACCGG
>NBLH01000246.1 GCA_002084525.1 Bacteroidetes bacterium 4572_117
TCCATCATGCTGGTACTATCGGCTTGCATACCAATAAAAAATATTTCGCCCATAACGCTCGATTGTGGCGCCAAAGCAGGTTGGCCAACCCCCAAAGGCATTTGCGCAGAAACACTTATCAGTTTTTCGCTTACAATTTGCCGGGCTTTGTAAATATCTGTACCCCAGTCAAATTCAACCCACACAAATGAAAATCCCTGCGATGAAGCAGAACGAACCCTTCGAATACCGGTAGCCCCATTTACTGCTGTTTCTATGGGGAAAGTAACCAGGCGTTCCACTTCTTCCGAAGCCATCCCGTGTGCATCGGTCATAATAACAACTGTTGGTGCGGTCAAATCAGGGAAAACGTCCACATCCATATCCATTGCAGTCCTTGTACCTACAACTACCAATATTAGCGAAATAAGTAGAACAAGGTATTTATTGTTTAAAGAAAATTTTATAATATTATCTAACATTTTTTTATATTGTTATATTGTTAAATGCTAAATTGTTATATCGACAATACAACCATATAGCAATTCAACAATTTAGTTTATTAATGTACGTGTCCTGCATGGGCATCCAAAGTACCGCTTGCTTTGGCAAGTTTAATAAGAATAGCCCCAATTGTAACAATCCGCTCGCTTTGCTTTATCCCTTTATGAATTTCCGTTTTTAAACCGTCAGTTGCCCCTTTTTCAATTATCCTTTTTTCAAAAAGTTCAGGGGTAACTTGTACAAATACATAAAAAACACCTTGTTCTTCTAACAAGGCTGTATTTGGAACGGTTAGCGACTGGTTGTTAGTAAAGGTTTTTAAATAAATTTCGACAAAACCACCCGAAACAAAACCTCCTATGTTGTTAATCTGTAAATTGATGGGGATCAGATAATTATCAGTGTTTGCATTTCTTCCGTACGACAAAACTTTACCATTAAGTTGTTCTAGTGTATAGCTTTTATTATCGTGTAAAGTACGGATATTTGCAGAGCGGATTTGCCCTAGTATGTTTAAATATTTCTGTTGTACATCGGCTTGCAGCAAAAGTGTTTTATTCTGCGAAATACTCACAATTGCCTGCCCTGCTTCAACATACTGACCATTTTGAACAAAAAGTTGCTTTATAAAGCCATTTTTAGGGCTTATAACCCGTTGCCCCGATGAATTAAAATTTTTATTCAGGTTATCGTAAATAAGTTTTGAGTTATCGTACTGATTTTTTGCGTTTAGTAAATCTTTTTCCGAAACAATTTTATCTTTTGCAAGTTCTTTTGCTCTCTGGTAATCAAGCTCTGACTTTTCATAATTGTTTTTAGCTTCTAAAAAGCGAACCGCCGAATTATTATCGGCCAAAGCACTACCCGAAATTGAAAACAATGATTTTCCTTTCAAAACTTTTTTTCCTTCTAACACATTATTGCTTGAAAATACAACAATACCATTTGTTTTAGCAGTAACTAAAATCTATTTTCAGCTAAAGCAATATCCTCGGCATAATGTATTGCATCGTGCCCATCATTAAATACTACTATGTTTTTTACAATAAGTTGAAACTCACCTTTTTCTGTTTTTATATCAAATTTAAGCAGCCCTTTTCCTTCTGTTTCGGGTTCTATGTAAAAGCTATAAATACCTTTTCGGGAAGCTTTTTCAAGTGTTTGTTTTGTTTCTTTCCCATTAACTATTAAACGTATAGTCATGCTACCTGTTTCCAGGGCTGTAAATTCAGGTAAATGTGAAAAATGGGATAAAACATTTGCTTCTTCTCCAACAACAAATGGGTCAGCTTCAGCAAACAATTCAAACTCGTTGCTATATACCGTATATTGAATTTTAACATCACCGTGGTTATGTCCATCATCGCTAGGTGTTTCATGTTCATGTGTATGTTCGCAACTTGCAAAAAATATTGCAAGTAAGACAAATAAATATATTTTTTTCATTTTTAATATTGTTTAATTTAAAGATACTAATTGTTATATTGCTAAATTGTTATATTATTGAAATTGAACAATATAACAATAAAACAGTTTAACAATATTGTTAAGTAATTTCTATGTGACTGCGATTTTTTCACACACTAAAAGGTTAACTTAACATTAATATTCAAAAAGTATTTAAACAAATGGGGGTGGGGCACGCAAACCTAAACCAGTGCTTGCAAAAATGGAATAATTTGAAAACGGTAAAAAAAGTTGTGTTGTTGATAAGCTTATTGAAAATGGCACTTTTAAGCACTTTTTAAACAAAAATGCTCGAAACTCTTTAGAATTTGATTTTTTACCACCTAAATCTTTACATACAAGTTCGTGCCTAACCAGATTAGACCGGACGGCTACAACTTGTTCAATTACACAATATTCAGAATTACTTTCATCGTGGTTGTTATGGTTATGTTCAGAAGTTCCATGATTATGGACACCATTTTCTGTTTTGCAGCCATGGTTACTAATGAAAACTTCATTTTCGTGGTGGTGGTGAGGAACTACAGCATGCACCAGCAAAACAAAACTGGCAATCATTACATAAACATATGCTGTTGACCTTTTGATCATTTCAAATAATTTTGTGCAAATATACAATTAATTTTCATACAGGTTTAGCAAAATAAAGTATTTCAAAACAGCTAATTGCTTTATTAACAATATGTGGATAAATTTGTTAATAACCCTGAAAGAATTTTTCCATTAAAAATATATCCGAAATTAAAAATTATTCAACTATTTCAATTGAATACATTGCATTAAAACTGTCTTTAGCAACAAGTTTAATTATGCCCTCTTTATTTACAATTTCCTGGTCAGTATCAACACTATCAGCAATACCCATCCAGGGTTCAATACATACAAACTCGGCCTGTGGTTTTGCCCAAATACCCATGTATGGAAAACCATTATAACTGACCGTTATTTTTTGATTAGATTTCCTACTTTTTAAGCTTATTTTCTTTGATTTTAAGTCTTTAAAAATAAATGCACCATTATTAAAAATATCACGGTGTAAATTAATAATATTCCCACCTTTAAAAACATCAATAGCTTTAGTACCAATTAATTTACCGTCTAAACCCCATGCTTTGGAATCTTCATTTTTTTCAAACTCAAGGTAATAATCGCTATAAAGTTCATCGGTATTTATGGGGCACTTAAAAGCTGGGTGTTCCCCTATTGAAAAGTACATTTCAGTATTGCCAGTGTTTATAACCCGGTGTTCTATATATACAGCACTACCTACTAATTTATAAGTTGTAATAAACTCAAAATCAAAAGGATACAAGATCAAAGATTCTTTGCTGCTCTTTAATAAAAACGATAAACTGTGCTCTTTTTTTTCAAGTAATTCAACAGTTTTGTTACGGCGCATAAATCCATGCTGCGCTAAGGAATACTTCTTTTCTTTGTATCTATATTCATCATTTTTCAAAGCCCCAACAATAGGGAATAGGATAGGGGCATGGCCTTCCCAAACATCAGGCTTGGCATCCCAAATAAATTCTTTTCCTGTTTCAACTGATTTAAGGCTACACATTTCAGCACCGGTTTGTTTAACGGCCAATTTTAGTTTATCGTTTTCAATATTATTTATCATCATTTTATGTAATTAGTTGTAAATTTAAAACTACAAAACTCTCATACCAAATAAGCACCAGTGCTTTTTAATATGTAAACCCTAAGTAATATAAATAATTGATATTCTCTCAAATATTAAATTAGAATTATACAATCAATTTCAATAGTTCGGTACATTCTTGTAATAGATTGATAATCAGCAGATTAGAGCACCACCTGATGATTATATATACTGCTGATTATTAGTCCATTACCTTTTTATTCGTGCATTAGCGGCAAAAATATAACGAAGTATTATCAATTTATAACAGGTGCTTATATTATGCAATATACAAATTTAAATAATTTTGTATATTAACAAAATGTGGAAAAGTTTGTTAATAAAACCAGGGAAATTTTCACATAAAAAAACAGCCTATAAAAAATATTAAACACCATATTTGCTTATTCAAAATGGTTGGAACAATTCATCACAGAGAATTTTCATAGTTTAGCAATTAACTTTTTTCGCGCTTTTTAAGCTGTATTTGCTTAAATTAATTATTAAAAAGGCATTATGATGCAAAAGGGTGTATTAAGTTCTTAAAACGGTAATTTTGTAGTCTGCAATTGTCGAATATTTATTACAAACACACTAACTTTTTGTGATTGTTTTGTAAATCGTCATTTTAGTGAGCTTAGAAGCTATATTTTTTGTTGATTTGATTGTATAGCTATAATGATTTGAGTAACATGGTTTTATGTAATTTTTAAACTTATTTGTTTGTCCATAAAGTCATGCTTCAACAAAACTTAGCAAGTTGAAAAAACTTACTAAGTTGATACACAACTTGCAAAGTCTTCAAAACTTGGTAAGTTTTGTTAAAGACTTGATTTTTGCTAATACATGACTTTAAATACTGTTTATTGAAGAAACTCAATTATGAACCTTATTACAAAAATCTTTCTAACGCTAGTGATAATTGTTATCAACTAAAACCATATTATATATATTATATCTATTTTATATAAATAAATAATGATAATAATAATAGCCTGTTAACTTTGTTATAAAATTTTGTTTATTAATTTTGGTTTTTTAGATATTAAATATTCACTAATATGATATTAACAGGTAAGAAAAACAAAACTCTTTAGGTTTTAATGATTTATAGATTTAATTAACAATAGTTAATTTATTACTTTTACCAATAAATGAGAATAAATAATTTTGGATATTGGTTTAATATTGTGTTGAAAAATTAGCATACTAAGTTTGTAAAAAAAATTGGTTTGTTTAATCTTTTTTTTAATGGGAATAAAAATATTTTATTTCAAAATTTAATTGTTAATTTCTTTCACGTTTTATTAACATATTTTGAAAAAGAGACAATTTTGTAATACTCTATTATATTGTTTGTTATATTTTAACAATTTCGATTATAAACATGCTTGTTTAAAAAGTAAAATTACTAATATGGAAGATATAAAAATAATTGCAATTGCCTGTGACCATGCTGGTTACAATACAAAGGAAGATTTAAAAAAATATCTAACGGTAAAAGGTTTTGAACTTAAAGATTATGGTTGTTTTTCCGATAAAAGTGTAGATTATGCCGATTTTGCCCACCCTATGGCTGCGTCTGTTGAAAAAGGCGAAGCAGATATTGGAATATCGCTTTGCGGAAGTGGGAACGGAATAAATATGACTGTAAATAAACATCAGGGTATCAGGTCGGCCTTATGTTGGAATGCCGAAATAGCAAAGTTGGCCATGGAGCATAATAATGCAAATGTTTGTGCCATACCAGCAAGATTTGTTACCGTTGAGCAGGCAAAAGATATTATTGATGCTTTTGTTACTGCCAAGTTTGTGGGTGGCAGGCATATTAAACGGATAAACAAAATACCTTTATAAAACATTCTTTTAGAAATTAAAGCGGCAATAATTAACTAAGTTTCTAAAAAATTATCTATTTTAGGTGTTTTTTAAGATTTATTATTAAAGAGCTAATTAGAGTCTGTCTCTAAGGTCATGCATTAGCAAAAATAGTGAAGGCTTCGTTTTGTTAATTAATGATTATCAATTTGTTATAAAGCTCGTATTTTTGCAAACTGACCGAAGCCTTCACTTTATGCACAGAGTATCTTATTAAGTAATGTG
>NBLH01000247.1 GCA_002084525.1 Bacteroidetes bacterium 4572_117
CCAATAGTCAATGCTAATGGCCCTTATTCCGGCAATGTTGGTGAATCTATTAGTTTCAGTTTTGCTGGAACATCTGACCCTGACGGTTCGCTTGCAACTGGGTTCTGGGATTTTGGCGATGGGACTACAAGTACAAGCCCAAACCCTATGCATGTATACACTGCTGCCGGCACATATACTGCTATTTTATCAGTTACTGATAATGAGGGTGCAACAGCCACAGATAATGCAGATGTTACAATATTTGGTTCTGGGAATATTGCCCCGGATGCCAATGCAAACGGATCTTATTCCGCAGATGAAAATGTTCAAATTAATTTCAGTAGTACCGGATCAAGTGATGCCGATGGTACTATTGTTTCATATTTATGGGATTTTGGTGATGGCAGCTCAAGTATCCAGGCAAATCCAAGCTATGCTTATTCTACAGCTGGAACATATTCTGTTGTTTTAACAGTAACTGATAATGAGGGTGCAACAGGATCGGATCAAACAACTGCTACTATTTCAGGCTCAGGAGTTCCAGTAATCCTTATTCAAAGTTATTTTGAAACTGGTTGGGACAATTGGACAGATGGAGGAAGTGATGTTGAGAGATATTTTGGTCCTTTCTCATATGAAGGGGATTATTCCCTTTCGATTAGCAACAATTCCGGTGGTGCTTCTTCAATAATTTCACCTATTTTTGATGTTCGCAATTTTAACCAGTTAACTATTGATTTTTATTTTTTTGCGGATGGAATGGAGATTGGTGAAGAGTTTTTGGTAGGTTATTATAACGGTTCTTCGTGGACTGCTATTGGGACTTATGTATGCGGCACATATTTTGAGAATGGAGGGTTTTACAATTTGAGCATAAGCATTAGCGATGAGGTTTACACTTTCCCTACAAATGCAAGGTTCGCAATGCAATGCAATGCAAGCGATAATTCTGATTTAATTTATATTGACCAGGTAATTATTACTGCTTCATCAGGAATTTCAGAAAAATTGGGGGATACTATTAATAAAGTGAAGGTTACTTCCGATACGCAGTTAACACAAGCCTGGGGATATGACGTTAAAATATATCCCAACCCTGCATCTGAGGTGATAAACTTATTTTATGTAATCGATAAAAAAACAAAAGCTGAAATTTATTCTATAAATGGTAAATTAATAAAGGAAATTCAAATTACCCAGAATTATACAGAAATTAATATTTCAGAATTAAAAAAAGGGATGTACGTGCTGAAAGTTTATAAAGATAAAGAATACGTATTAAAAAGATTTCTTAAACAATAGCATAATAACATGTTGTGATTATAAAAACCGTTCCCTTTTTAGGGTGGTTCTTTTTTATACTTAAATGTTTTAAATACATTTGTAAATTCAGTTTTCGTTTGTTTTTACTTACGTCTTGATTATGCGAAACTAACGGGGTCTGAAATCGGGATTTTGTTTATATTTAACAATCTAAATAGCTTATGATAATATCAGAAACTATTATAGAGGCATACACTGACGGAAGCTGCAACACAGAACATAAAATTGGTGCTTGGGCTGCAATAATGTTTATTCATAGCAAAAAGGTTGTGTTAAAAAATACCTTGAAGAATACAACTAATAATAGGATGGAGCTGCTAGCGGTTTTAAATGTTTTGGATTATTTGACAACCCAAAACCTAAATAAAAGCAAGGTAATTATTTATACTGACAGTCAATATGTTAAAGGGATTGAAGGTAGGATTGAAAAATTCAAGCTTCAAAACTATAGGACAAAAAAAGCGGAACCAGTCAGAAACAGCGACCTTGTTAAAAGCTTGGTGCATTATATTGAAACGATGCATATTGATTTTGTGAAAGTAAAAGCCCACCAGAAAAAAACTGGTACTGAAAACTATAACAGGTTCGTAGATAAATTATCCAGGAGGTTAGTCCGGGAGTATGTTTCGGGTCATAAATTTATAAAACAGTAATTAATTGAAATGTTTTCATGCAAAAAGGACAATCATCAATAATATTTGACGAGGCAGTAAACGAATTTTCAAGTTTGCCGGGAATAGGTAAAAGGACAGCAATAAGGTTGGTTTTGCATCTACTTAAACAAACACCTGAAAGTATTGAGAATTTTGGGAATTCAGTAATATCATTATCATCAAAAATAAAACATTGTAGTATTTGCCATAATATTTCAGATGATGAAATTTGTGCAATTTGTGCAAATAAATCAAGAGATAGTTCACTAATTTGCGTAGTTGAAAACATTAAAGATGTTGTCGCTATTGAAAATACAGAACAATTTAATGGCAAATACCATATCCTTGGCGGGATATTGTCACCAATGGATGGGGTCGGGCCTTCAGATTTAAATTTTAAGAGTTTGGAAACCAGGATTTTATCGGAAAACATTAGCGAGGCAATTCTTGCACTTAGCCCAACCATGGAAGGGGATACAACAAATTTTTTCCTTTATAAAAGACTTAGCAAATTTAATATAAAACTTAGTATAATTGCCAGGGGTATATCTTTTGGCGATGAGCTAGAATATACAAACGAGGTAACCTTAGGAAGGTCTATTGTAAATAGGAAACCTTTTGATGGAAAAACTTTTTAATATAAATTTTTTGAAATCGAGTGCTGTATAACATATTTTAGCTTTTTTTTAGTATATTTGTAAGCAAATAGTAATCTTCATCTAATATTTATCTTGAAATAATGAAAAACCCCTTAGTTTCGACCCAACAAATAGATAAAACTACAAATGATAATTTGAACGAACCTTCAGATGAGATTAAGGAACACCAACATATATACAATGAGTTTTATAATCTTGAATATACCCGTGGGCTATTTGGTATAATGGAACCAATAAGCAAAAATTGGTTTAGGTCCGAATTTATTGGTTTTGATGACTATCCGGAAAGGAATAACCAGGATCGACCACTATTATTTGCTTGTAACCATTCAGGGATGGCATTTCCATGGGATGCTATTTTACTGGGGTATGAAATTAATAAACACTTCAATTTTAATAGTCATTCTATTAGGGCACTTACATCTCCCATGTTGTCAGTATCAGCATTAATGAACCCATTTACGCTTGATAAATTATGGAAAATTGCCGGAGGGGTTGATGCTACATTCTTGAACTTTGAGGCAATGATGTATTACAAAGACCATAATCTCCTGATTTACCCTGAAGGTGTTCCCGGCATAGGAAAAGGGTTTAATAAAAAGTATCAGCTACAGGAATTCAAAACTTCATTTATAAGGATGAGTGTAAAATATAAAACCGACATTGTTGGCATATCAACTGTAAATGGCGAATACATAAACCCTTATGCGTATAGTTCGAAGCTTATTAATCGTTTAGTAAACAAAATAGGTATACCATTTTTACCCATTGGCCTGATTACACCCTTAATATTGCTTCAACCATGGATTTTTTATTTCGGTTTTCCTGCGAAATTGAAATTTGTACTAGGGCGGCGATATAAGCCATATGAAATGATTGACAAACCATACCATGAAATAAGCCAACAGGAATTTAAATCAATTGCTGCAAAAGTTAGGGATTATATGCAGGAGGACTTATACGAGGCTGTAAGGACTTATACGAGGCTGTAAAAGTGCACGGAAAACATCCCTTTAATTGGAAAGAATTTTTCAAAAAATTTTTCAAAAATATTAGGAAATCACATAGATTTGTGCCCACTAGTTGGTCAATTTTGTTTATCGATTATTATAACGAATTTTTTGGCAAAAACAATAAAGAGTATAAGCAAAAAACCGGTTTTTTCAAAATTTTTTGGTTAATGATAAAAAACCCTATTACATTTGCCTATTTTATACCAATAATTGGATGGATACCAATTGCAATAAAAGGTTATAGACAAAATACAATTGCAAAAGCCAAATCTATCTATTAAATATATTTTTTATATATTTATGCCTTTAAAATACTAGGTAAATGCCATCAAAAAAACATGAAGCCATAAAAAAAATGCTAAATGCTGCAGCTAACTCTTTAAAAGATAGCGATAAATTACCGCATTTGCATCATATGAGGCACCTTATTGAATTAGGCACTTTTTTTTATTTGTTGCCTTGGGGTGTTCATATAAAAAGAGTAATGGTCGATAACAAAATTAATGGGGAGGTTATTATACCAACAACATCTGACCGAAAAAAAGTTATGTTATATTTGCATGGTGGTGGATATACAATAGGCTCTTTGCACTCGCACCGTTCGTTGGTTGGGAAAATTGCAAAAAAATCAGGAATTATTGCACTGTTGATAGATTACAGAAAAGCCCCTGAAAACCCTTTCCCTGCAGCTTTAGAAGACGCATTAGCAAGCTATAAACGTTTGATATACAAAAGGGGGAAGCTGCCTGAAAACATTGTTTTTGCTGGCGATTCGGCTGGTGGCGGCCTTGTATTTGCCTTACTTTTAAAAATTAAGGCGGAAGGCCTTCCTATGCCGGCTGGTGCCATTGCTTTATCACCTTGGGTTGATTTATCAAATAAAGGTGAATCGATTGTTATTAACCAACATGAAGACCCTTTGGTAGATATAAGAAAAATGACAGAGTGGGCAAGAATGTATTCAGGAGGCCACGATGTGAAAGACCCCTTTATTTCCCCTTTGTTCGGGGACTTATCGGGTTTTCCACCAGTTCTTATACAGGCAAGTAATTCCGAAATGTTATATAGCGATGCTCTGCGTTTTTCAAAAAAAGCAAAAGAAGAGGGTGTTAATGTAACCCTTCAAACATGGGATGGCTTAATCCATTGGTGGCAAATATTTCAAAGGGTTATTCCTGAAGCATCTGAGGCGATAGAGAAAATTAGTGATTTTATTAGTTTTACACTTGATTCAAAACCTGGTAAGCTAAATTAAAGAACATTTGCCTTGCTAATTTGGGATTGTTTTTGCGAACAAATGTATAAATATAGCGTAGCTTTGCTACAAACAAAAATTAGAACGCTGATAACGCAGATTTAACAGATTCATGCAGATTTTTATTTAGCCTGAAACACACTGACACCAATCGAATTTTGTAAAACTTTGTTTTTTTGCAAAGTTTTACAAAATAGAAGCATATTGGATTTAGGGTATGAAAACATGTTTCACAATAGGAATGCTCTAAAACACAAGCATTTTATTGACTTGCATCTATAAAAATGTTATGTTTGCATAGGAAATATCATTATTCACTAAAAGTAAAAAGCAAAATTATGGAAAATATTGAAGGATTGTTTAAGAAGTTTGTATACACTGGTGTTGGCTTAGTTTCTTTAACTAAAGACAGGTTGCAAAATACCATAGACGAGATGATTAAAGATGAAAAGATTTCGGAAAAAGAAGGCGAAAAGTTAGTAAGTGATTTTTTTGAAAATACCGAGTCAAAGAAAAATGAATTAGAAGATCAGTTAAAAGGGGTAGTTACTAAAGCTGTATCAAAATTCCAATTTGCATCTTCTTCTAAACTTGAAGAATTAACAAATAGAATAAAAGTTTTAGAACAGCTACTAAAAGGCGAAAAGTAAAAACTATTATTAATCAATTTAAATTAGATATCATGGAAGACTTTTTTAAAAAATTTATCTATACAGGTGTGGGATGGTTATCGGTAACTACTGAAAAGTTCAAAAAAACCATTGATGGTTTTATTAGTGATGGAAAAATATCAGAATCGGAAGGAAAAAAAATTGTTGATGATTTTTTGAAAAATACCGAGACCAAAAAAGATGAAATAGAAACACAATTTGGTAGCGTTGTTGATAAAGTTATCAAATCTTTCAGTTTTGCCACGACAGCAGAGCTAGAAACATTAGAGAAAAAAATTGCTGAACTGGAAGCTGCGGTTGCAAAAAAGGAAACAACTCAAAAAAAAGAAACAACTCAAAAAAAAGAAACAACAGCTAAATCAAAAACAACAGCTAAGCCAAAAACAACTAAGAAAACAACAAAAAAATAGAATAGCCGCATTTTCATACAATCAACATATAAAGGTGTAGAAAGTTAGCGCTTTCATACACCTGTTTTGTGTTGCTGTATATTGTAAGCATCTTTTTGTTGATTTTTCTTAATGGATTTAATTGTTAATATTTTATTTTTTAGCCTGCATTTATATGCTGCAAATAAATCAAACAGTAAAAAATATAACACGCCTAAGCCAAGTTATTAATACCCTTTTGAAATATAGTTTCGAGGATATTATTTCAAACACAGGCTTGAAAAGGTTTGTGCCGGCTAAAAGGCAAATATCATGGAAAAGACAGGATAAATCTGTATTTGAATATACCCGTTGGGAAAGGGTCCGGATGGTTATTGAAGAGCTTGGTCCATCCTTTATTAAACTAGCCCAATTATTAAGCAACCGCCCCGACATTTTACCCGAAGAGCTTATCTATGAGTTTTCAAAACTACAAAGCCAGGTTTTGCCGTTTGATTTGGAACAGTCAAAAAGTATAGTAGAACGGGAAACAGGTAAAACAATTAATGAAGTTTTCACTTATTTCGATACAAGAACCATTGGATCTGCATCAATTGGCCAAGCTCATAGGGCAAGATTGAAAAATGGTACTGACGTAGTTGTAAAAGTACAAAGACCTGATGCTTACTCTAAAGTTACTACCGACATTGCGCTTCTTAAAGATTTTGTTAGGCTTACTGAAAACTATTTTAAAAACCTGGGGATATTAAACCCAAAAGAAATAGTTGAGGTTTTTGAAAAGACCATGCTAAATGAGCTTGATTATGAAATTGAAGCACGTAACATACAGCATTTTAGGCAAATATTCAAAAACGAAAAGAAGGTTAAAATACCACAATTATTTAAAAAATATTCTACTTCAAAAATATTAACAACCGAATTTATAAGTGGATGTAAAATAACCGATATTGAACAAATAAAGGCTTGGGGGGTAAATCCTGCGAAACTTATAAAAGCGGGTATGGAAAATTACTTTAGCCAAATATTTGAGTTTGGTTTTTTCCATGCTGACCCACACCCAGGAAATATACTTGTTAGCCCAGATGGTAAAATTGCCCTTATTGATTTTGGAATGGTTGGTAAACTTACAAAACGGGAAAAACATGATTTTTCGGCGTTTTTTATTGCAATGGCTAATCAACAGCCCAAAATTATGGCTAACCATATGCAACGATTGGCAGGGAATACCGAAATTCAAAATATTAGCTTTTTAGAGAAAGAACTTGAAGATTTAGTTGATGAATTTGTTACCTACGATTTTGAAAACAGGAAACTGGATGAATTAACAAGCAGGTTAAGAAAAATAGTTTTTGATTTTAAAATGTCGATACCCGGCAGCATTTTTCTTTTGCTAAGGACACTTGCAATACTTGAAGGGATAGGCAGGGTTATTGACCCTGAAATGAAAATTGTGGAAGTTGCCCGCCCTTATGGTTTTAAATTATTCAAAGAAAAATATTCGCCAAAAAATTTGAATTATGAATTCCAATACGCAATATCAAATATTTTTTCGCTTCTTTACAGTTCGCCGATTGATTTAAAATTTATACTAAAGAAAATTAAGAACGGGAAAATTTATTCCCATATTGAGCTCCATGGCCTTGAAAATTTCCTGAAAAGAATTGATATTAACACAAATAAATTTGTTTTAACTTTTATTTTTGCTGCTTTGTTTGTTAGTGGTGCATTAATGACAAACATCCCACCTGAAAGGATGAGCACTTTTTTTGAATTACCTTGGATAAGTTTATTGAGTTTTGTTTTATCAGCATTTTTTGGCTTTGTTTTGGCAATATATCTTATCAGAAACCGAAACTC
>NBLH01000038.1 GCA_002084525.1 Bacteroidetes bacterium 4572_117
AAAGAAATTTGATATGCGCTGTCTCTTGTATTTTTATGATACTAAGCTTGCATAACAATGATGCAGATTTATTTTTACTTGATATACATTACAGTAAAAGTTGATATGTATCATGTTTTCAGTAGCTATATATCAACATTTGTATTTATGGACTATTGCTATGTCTTTAGTATTGAGCCATATACTGCTTTAGGGAAAAGAAAGGGTTTCAGTTAATATTATGGTTTGTTTTGCAGCTTTTATGTTTGGATTTGAATATTTTATGTTAGTAAATCAGAACAACAACTTAATTTCTGTGCTTAAATATTCCTTTTTTTATCATTAAAAATCTTATTCGGGTTTGATTAGGGATATTATTTTACCAGAATGCCTTTTAAAGATTTATTGGTTTGAAAGTGGTTTTTGACCTTTATTCTTAACAATTTTAATTTATTTTAGGCGTTGTTTTTTATAGCTTTGCTTTTTTAATTTTATTTTGACCATAAAGTACAAGAAACATTACAAAAATATGCCATATTTAAAACTTAATAAGCTAATAACACTGGTAATTGTTGTATTATTAACAACAGTTGTAAGTTGCTCAACAAAAAAAAACACAACTGTTACGCGTGCATATCATAATCTTACTGCAAGGTTTAACGTATATTTTAATGGTAACGAAAGCTTAAAAGCCGGACTAAGAAAAGCCGAAAATAATTTTAAGGATGATTATTCTAATATCCTACCTATTTATAAATACAACGACTTAACAATTTCCTCAATGTTGGGTGGCGAAACTGACAGGACAATACAAAAATCAGCTAAACTGATTAAAACACATTCAATTACCGTAAAACCAAAAGTTGATAAAAAAAAGAAAACTGACGATAAATACCTTGAATTTATAAATAAACATGAATATTGTAACTGGGTTGACGATGCTTATTTTATGATGGGGAAAGCCCATTATTTAAAACGTGAGTTTATTACCGCAGAAATAATGTTTTTACAGATTATCAATAAATTTAAAAAAGAAACTATTAGATATGATGCTAAATTATGGTTGGCAAAAACTAAAATAGAAACAGAAGATTATGAGGATGCACAAGTATTACTAAAAGAATTGAAAAAATCAAGCGATAAACCTAAATATCTGCGGCACGAAATTAATTTAGTATATGCTGATATGTTTATGAAACAAAAAAACTATGAAAATGCCATTAACTATTTAATTAAAAGTATTGAAAAAGAAAAAAAGAAAAGTTTCAGGACACGCTTAACTTTTATATTGGCACAACTATATAATAAGGAAGAAAACTACAAAAAAGCATCAGAAAACTTCAGGAAAGTAATTAAATTAAAACCAAGCTATGAAATGTCATTTAGTGCCAGGATTAAACTTTCTGAAATATTTGAAAAAACAGAATCGAATGGGGCTGAACTAAAGAAAGATCTTTTGAAAATGGCAAAAGACGATAAAAACATCGAATACCTTGATCAAATTTATTATGCGCTTGGCCGTATTGAATTAAACGAAAAAGATATCCCTAAAGCTATAGAATATTTTAATAAGTCAGCATCGGCAAAATCGTCGAATAAAAACCAAAAGGTGAAAACTTATATGGTTTTAGCTGATTATTACGGCAAAAAGCAAAATTATCAAATAGCATCGCCATATTACGATAGCATAGTTAGTTCTATAGATGAATCATTCCCGGATTATGCAGAGGTTTATCCAAAAATGGCCAGTTATGCAGGTTTAATGAAACAATTAAATATAATAAGCACACAAGACAGCCTACAAAAAGTAGCAAAATTATCTGAAAGCCAAAGAAATGCGATAATTGATAAACTTATTAAAAAAGTTGTTGATGCCGAAAAGGAAATTGCCAATGCCAACAAAACCCAAAATAGCAGCTACGACCCTTTTATGGACGATATTAACAGAAGTAATAAACCAAAAGGTGGGAATTGGTATTTTTATAACCCAAGGACAGTAAGCTACGGCCAAACCGATTTTAAGAAAAAATGGGGAGATAGAAAATTAGAAGATCTTTGGAGGTTAAGTAATAAAAAAATGCTTGCACAATTTGATGATGAGGTGAGTAATACGTCAGATAATCAGGATAATAGCAATGATGCCGATAAGGATAAAACAGCAAAACTGAGTAATAAAAAGCGTGAATTTTATTTAAAAGATTTGCCACTAAGTGCCGAAAAAGTGATTGAATCTGACAAAAAAATACAAAATGCGCTTTTAAAAGCAGGAATAATTTATGCCGATGAGCTAGATGAAAAGAAAAAGGCTATCGATATACTTGAGGTGCTGTTAAAAAGATTCTCTAAAACAGAGACGCGTTTAGATGCTTTGCAACTACTTTATAACACAAGCAACAGAGTTCCTGACAATATTAGGGTTGATAAATACAAAAACCTTATTATCAAAGATTATCCAGATAGTTATAATGCAAAAATACTTTCTGATCCTAATTTTTTATCAAAGCAAAACCAAATAAACAAAGAAGTTGAAGATATTTATGAAAAGGCATACTCTTTATTCAAAAATAAAAAATATACGGCTACTATTAGTTTATGCGATAATGCGATAAAAAAATATCCAAAAAACTACTTAATTGCAAATTTTTTGTTTGTCAAATCACTTTCGTATGGTGAGCTAAAAAACAAATCAAAGCTAAAAGAGGGGCTAGGGTTTTTGGTTTTAAATTACCCCAAGACTGAAGTTTCAGTTAATGCACAAAATATATTGCAGTTGATAGAATCTGGCAAACATGACGAAAAACTATATAGCTATGAACCCGATTCTGTTCATTATTATGTAATTGTTTTGGCTAAGGCCAAACTTGATTTTAATAAGCTAAAGTTTAATTTTCTGGGTTTCCATGTCGACAATTTTAATCAGCTTGACCTTAAATCTTACCAAATAGAATTAGATACGGTTAGGGCTATGCTTGTTGTACAGGAATTTAAAAACAAAGAAAATAGCCAGCTTTATTATAAAAAACTGTTAAATGAAAAAGTACTTGAAACATATCCTACTGTCCCATACAATCAGTTTGTTATTTCGTACAGCAATTACCAAAAGTACTTGAAAGATCAAAACACCGAAAAATATTTGAAGTTTTATAATGAAAATTACCAAAATTAACAGTGCAAAATTAAGCACTTAGTGCTATTTAATGTTGCTTACGCACTGGCATATCTTACAATATGCAAGTTGCGTAAAAGTGAATATGCAATTAATTTTGTCTGGGTACTTATTCGCTTTCAAGAATCCATTTTTTAATAACTTTTGGGAAATATTGATATTCTAGTTCATGTATTTTTTGGGCTAACAGTTCGGGTGTGTCGTTTTCAGATATTTCGCATTTAGTCTGAAAAATTATTGAGCCATCATCGTATTTTTCGTTTACATGATGAATGCTTATACCACTTTCTTTTTCATTGTTTTCGATAACCGCATTATGCACATACATCCCATACATACCCTTTCCGCCATATTTTGGTAAAAGCGCCGGGTGTATATTAATTATTTTACTTTTAAAAACACTTACAAAATTATTGGGTATTAACCATAAAAATCCGGCAAGAACTACAAAATCGATATTTTTTTTGTTTAAAAAATCTATAACTTTATCGGTTTTGTAAAACATTTCCCTATTAAAAACCATAGTTTCTACATTTAATTTTGCAGCCCGTTTTAAAACAAATGCGTTATTATTGTTGCTTAAAACAAGTTCAACCTTAATTTGTGTGCTTTTCCCAAAATATTTAATAATATTTTCGGCATTAGTACCACTTCCTGAAGCTAAAATTGCTATTTTGTACATGCTAGATATTTTTCAGTTCTGTAAATATTTGTGACGAAATTATAATAAGCTTTCAAATTTTCAAAACTATTGATGCTAAGTTTTAATATTTCTTATACTATAAAATTAAAGAATTAAGCGTATTTAATTTTTTTTTTCAGTGAATTTATTTTTCTTTGCAAATTCAAAACGTAACTAAAATATTTTATTAACTAAATTTAAGTATTATGTCAGACATTGCATCAAGGGTAAAAGCTATTATTGTAGATAAATTAGGAGTTGATGAAAACGAAGTAACTGAATCAGCCAGCTTTACTAATGATTTAGGTGCCGATTCTCTTGACACTGTAGAATTGATCATGGAATTTGAAAAGGAATTCAATATTGCAATTCCAGATGACCAAGCCGAAACAATCGGAACTGTTGGAGATGCTATAACGTATATTGAAGGAAACGCAAAATAAGTTTTTACTTATTAAATAATGGAGCTGCAATTTTTGTATGCTCCTTGTTTTTTTATTTACAAGACTAAAATTTTGTTTTATGGAATTAAAACGAATTGTTGTTACAGGAATTGGAGCTATTACACCTCTTGGAAATACCGCTGGAAAATTTTGGGATGGTTTAAAGAATGGGATAAGTGGGGCAGCAGACATCACCCGTTTTGATGCATCAAAATTTAAAACAAAATTTGCTTGCGAAGTAAAAGATTATAACCCTACTGATTATTTTAATCGTAAAGAAGCCCGAAAACTTGATTTATACGCTCAATTTGCATTAATTGCAGCAAAAGAGGCAGTAGAAGATGCAAAATTGAATTTTGACGAAATAAACTTGGATAAGGCTGGGGTAATATGGGGCTCAGGTATTGGCGGAATTGATACACTTACACAGGAAGTAAAAAATTACGAGAGAAGTGGCGAAATTCCTAAATTCAACCCATTCTTTATCCCTAAAATGATTTCGGATATTGCTGGGGGGCATATTTCGATGAAATATGGGCTTAGGGGTCCAAATTTTACGACAGTATCTGCATGTGCATCTTCAACTAATGCAATTATTGATGCATATAATTACATCAGGCTAGGAAAAGCCGAAGTTATGGTAACAGGCGGCTCTGAAGCATCTGTTAACGAAGCTGGTGTTGCCGGTTTTAATGCTATGAGGGCAATTTCTGTTAGAAATGATAACCCGAAAACCGGATCACGTCCGTTTGATGCTGACAGGGATGGTTTTGTTATGGCAGACGGGAGTGGATCTATTATCCTTGAAGAATATGAACATGCCATTAAACGTGGCGCAACAATTTATGCTGAATTGGCCGGGGCGGGTTTATCTGCTGATGCTTATCATCTTACAGCACCTCATCCGGAAGGGAAAGGGGCTATTTTAGTTATGAACAATGCTTTGGAAGATGCTGAAATGAGGCCTGAGGATATTGATTATATCAATGTTCATGGTACATCAACACCTTTAGGTGATATATCTGAACCTTTGGCAATTAAAGCAGTATTTGGCGAACATGCATATAAACTGAGTATTAGTTCAACCAAATCTATGACAGGTCATTTACTTGGAGCTGCAGGTGCCGTTGAAGCTATTGCTTCAATACTTTCAATTAAATATGGTATTGTTCCACCAACAATTAATCATTTTAAACTTGATGAAAGGATTGACTCTAAACTTGACTTTACTTTTGATAAAGCAAAAAAACGTGAAATCAAGGCTGCTTTAAGCAATACATTTGGCTTTGGCGGACATAATGCATCTGTTATTTTTAAAAAACTATAATACTACAATTGTGCTTCGGAAATTCCTGGCATTGAAAATATTATTTAGAAAAGAAAAGGATTTCTTGAAGTCTCTTCGAGAAATTCTTGGATTTTATCCCAGAAATCTTTATTTCTACAAAATAGCCTTTACACATAGGTCTGCTTCTTTTATAATAAACAATAGACGTGTTAATAACGAAAGGCTTGAATTTCTTGGCGACTCCATCCTTGATGCTGTAATAAGCGATTTCCTTTACCTGAAATACCCCGATTCAAAAGAAGGGTTTTTAACTGAAATGCGATCAAAGATTGTTAATGGTGAAAAACTGAAAGAATTAGCACGATTAACAAAATTAAACAAGTTTATTGTTCAAAAAGGGAATACCCAAAAAGGATTTACAAAAATACACGAAGATGCTTTTGAAGCATTAATTGGTGCTGTTTATCTTGACCAAGGGTATTATAAAACTTATAAATTTGTTAAAACAAAAATTCTTGAAGAATTTATTGATTTTGAAGACCTTGAAGATTTAAACATAAATTACAAGAGCCAACTTATCGAATGGGCCCAAAAAAATAAAAAACCTGTTTCATTTAAATCTAAAACCGATCCTGACGCAACAAAATGCTTTAGCTCAGAGGTGGTATTTGATAACCAAACAATAGGGATTGGAAGGGGAAGCTCGAAAAAGGAAGCTGAACAAAACGCCGCAAAGGAAGCTATTGGCTATCTGCTTCATTCATTTTAGGGGAGCAGGGGGAGAACACCTTTAAGAGGCTAATAGGTTACTCAATTGTAAGATTCATACAATAATTAACAGCTATAATCCATATCACCCAACAGATTTTACCCATAATCTATTTTAGATCCAAGTTTTTTCTTTGTCGTAAAGAATAACCATATTCTACAATATGCATGAAAGATTGTATTAGTATTTGTAATCACCTTTTTTGCATGCTAAAAGTTCTCATAGCCCCGGTGTTTTCGTGCGGTGTTTTATAATTATTATTTCGTTAAATTTTTGTAATACTCTGAATATCAAGACTTTTAAAAAATGAATCTTAGTGTTTTAAAGTGTTGATTGCTAAAGGATTAATTTTTAATCTTTAATTTATAATTTATAATTTAACGAAGTGTTATTATAATATCAAAAAAAAATTGTAAGTTTGAAATTCAACACAATTTTTTATAATCAAAACAATATAAAAATTTGAAAAAAAAAGTTATTAAACTACAAATTAATACAGAATTCAAGCTAATTGGAATAGTAAGCAGGCTTAGTGCCTATAAATTAAGCTGGTTGTTTAACAAAGAGATAAATACAGAGTTTAAGCAAACACACGATTTGGTATTAAAAAGCCCCGGAAAGGATAAAGTCTTTGTTGTTTTTGAATCAGATACAAACAAAGATGTTACATACAGGTTAATTGAAAACAAAAATGATTCAGGGACTTTAATCAGGCAATTAAGCAATGTTGATTTTCTGTTAAAAATTGATGGGGGATTTTCAGATAAAAATATTGAGCACCTAATAAAAAAAATGCGAAGTATTGATGACATTATTGCAAGCTTATCTATTGATATCCTGACACTTAAGCAAAAAGAAATAAGTTTACTAAATTAAGTCCCAATGACAGGTTATGCATGTGGTTGCTGCTAAGGAATTGTCGAAAAAAGTCATTAGTCATTGAAAATTCAGACATCCTGACTTATCGTAAACTGAATTGTCTTATTTTTTTCTACTTTCATTAAAATCATATTTCGCAATTAGTCATTAGTGACTGGTCATTAGATAATTACGCAATTATAGAATGACTAATTTCCAATGACTTTGTGCGACAATTTAAATTTACGGACCAACACTTGTAATATTTTGATAATCAGATTGTGGATCAGGAGTTCTGAATATACTAATGACCTTTCAATTTTTTTGCGCTTATTTCATACATCCTGCCCACATTAAAATATATGCCTTTTATATCCTTATCGTTTACTATAACACCCAGAAATTCATTTACATTGTTTACTGCTTGTAGTTGCCCATTATAACGTAAGCCCATTTCGTTTAGTAAATCAAATTTATGCAGGTCATTAATAACATGGATAGCAGTTTTTTTCATTATCCCGTTACCTGTTGACAAAATTGCCTTAATAATCATTTTCCTCTTAAATTCGGCATCATTGCTTTTTTTATGGTCTCCATTGTGATAATAAGCATAATCTAGTAATTGGAGCGAACGTAAATCAAACGGCGATGATTGTAAAATTAAATTGGCATATTTTATCATTCGCCCCCTGTCACTTTTGCTAATCTCTTTTTTAGAATAAAATATAGCAAGGTTTTTTCTATATTCCGAATCGGTATATGGGTGATAAACATCCTGGAAAGTATATCCATAGTATAGATACCTAAAATCTTTAACAGATAACCCCCTGTCAGCAGCAATATATCTCCCAAATAGTTTAGGGTAATAATAAACTGAATTTGAGTCGGTTATCTGTTTGCCAATTTTTACATAATCAAGTTTCTGCCCATTTATTTGAAAACAAAACAGGATATTGATACCAATAATAATATTTAAACTTAACTTTATCATTTAACATCTCAAAAAATTAACGCTTTATATATGAACTAAATATTAGTTGCTTTTATTTTGAGGATGTACTATTAAAACACTAAAAAGAATATTGTATCCGGGGCTTTAATTGTCAACAAGCCGAAACTTATTTCTTATAATGTTTGTAAAAAGCCACAATTGTTTCAATCCCTTTGTAAAAGTTTTCAAGAGGATAATTTTCGTTAGGCGAATGTATTGCGTCCTCCTCTAAACCAAAGCCCATCAGTATTGATTTTATCCCTAGTATCTCTTCAAAAGCTGAAATTATAGGGATACTGCCACCGCTCCTTACCGGAACAGGCTTTTTGCCATATATTTCGGTATAAGCCAACTCGGCAGCCTTGTATGCAGGCATATCAATTGGCGAGACATAACCTTGTCCGCCATGCAAAGCAGATACTTTTACTTTAACTGTTGGAGGTGCAATGTTTTCGATATGCTTTTTAAATAATTCGCTAATTTTTTTATTATCTTGGTTAGGAACAAGCCGCATCGATATTTTAGCATAAGCCTTTGAAGGTAAAACAGTTTTTGCCCCTTCACCGGTATATCCGCCCCATATCCCATTAACATCCAGCGATGGCCTTATTCCAGTACGTTCGTTTGTACTGAAACCTTTTTCGCCATCAACTTGCTCTATATCAAGCCCTTTCTTATATTTTTCCAAATCAAAAGGTGCTTTGGCCATTTCTTTACGCTCATCATCGCTTACCTCAATAACATCATCGTAAAATCCGGGTATTGTAATTTTTCCATCCTCATCGGTCAACGAAGCAATTATTTTACTTAAGACATTAGCAGGGTTAGCAACTGCCCCACCAAAAATACCTGAATGTAAATCGCGGTTTGGTCCTGTGAGTTCAATTTCCATAAAACTCAAGCCCCTTAAACCGGTTGTAATCGAAGGTATGTCGCGGGCAATCATCCCGGTATCGGATACAAGAATAATATCTGCTTTTAGCATTTCTTTATGTTTGACACAAAATTCAGACAAACTGGGCGAGCCAATTTCTTCTTCACCTTCAATCATAAATTTGATATTACAGTTTAGTTTGCCAGTTGTAACCATAATTTCAAATGCTTTTGCATGCATAAAAGCTTGTCCTTTGTCATCATCGGCACCACGTGCAAATATTTTTCCATCTTTTATCTCAGGTTCAAAGGGATCGCTTGTCCAAAGCTCAATTGGGTCAACAGGCATAACATCCATATGCCCGTATACCAAAACTGTTGGCAATGCCGGATCAATTATTTTTTCGCCATAAGTTACAGGGTTCCCTTTTGTTTCATAAACTTCCGCTTTATCAGCACCGGCTTTTAAAATTATTTCCTTCCAGTAGTTGGCAGCTTTGTACATATCAGGTTTATTTTCCTGCAACGAACTAATTGAAGGTATCCTGATAAGTTCAAAAAGTTCTTCTAAAAACCGTTCTTTGTTTGTTTTTATATAATTCTTTACATCGCTCATTATAATATAGCTTTATTTGATTTGTACAAAAATAATAATTTAATAGTTCTATATCTAATACTTCGTTATATTTTTGCCGCGAATGCACTAATAAAAAGGTAACGGGCTAATAACCAGCAATATACATAATTAGCGGATAATGTTCTAATCTATTGATTATCAGCTCTTTTCAAAAACGTACCGAACTATTGATATCATGATACTTGGTTAAATTTTTGATTTATAATTTAGGTTTTGATCCAACCCCCTAACACACTGGGCTTTACAACGCTCACATTTGTAAACATAGCTTCCTGATTATATGATTTATGCAGAAGCTTGTCAGGCTATTTATAGTAAGCTTGGAAAATTATTATATAATAAGCACTAAGTGCTATTTAATGTTCTTACGCACTGGTGCAAATATCTTACAATATGCAAGTTGCGTAAAAATAAATATACAATTAATTTTTAACAGGTGCTTATAAGGTGAGTTGGAAAATATTTTATTAAATCAAAAACTATTCATAAATGTAAGTTATCCTATTTATCTTTAATACTGTACTATACATTTGTTTGTTAAGCTAATGCTCTAAGTAATAATTATTGTAAAAAAATCAATCAACAATTGTTTTTATGTTACAATATGTTTACTTTTATAATTCTAATTACTAATATTAACTGAATTTTAAAGCCTGCTTTGGGCAGGACAAATGTTTCAATAAAAAACTTTGCTATGGAAAACTTAATTTATTATTTAACGGGGATTGGCGTTTTAGCTTTGGCTTTTGCTTTATGGAAAACACGTAGGGTTTATCTTCAGGAAAAAGCTAATCAAAAAGCAAGTGATTTTTCTGCACATATCCGTAATGCAACATTTACATTTTTAAAAACAGAATATAATGTGTTGTCGGTATTTATTATTTTAGTGGCGGTACTGTTATTTCTCCAAAGCCGTTTTACTGACGACTCAAATGAGTTTTTAGCTATTTCGTTTGTTGTTGGAGCCGCATTTTCTTCTTTAGCAGGATACCTTAGCATTTATGCCTCGTCATATTCCGATAACAGAACTGTAAAAGCCTCTGAAAGTTCAGTAAATAAAGCATTTCGGACAGCTTTTTCAGGTGGGGCGGCAATTGGTATTGGTAATGTAGCCTTTGCGATTATTGGTTTGTCGGTGTTATTTTTAATTTCCCAATTGTTTGGTGATAAATGGGAACTATCTACAAGTATAAACATGCTAACAGGTTATGCATTAGGAGTTTCCACGGTTGCCCTTTTCGATAGGATTATTGGTGGGGTTTATGCCCAAGCGGCTAATGATGGGGAAAAGCTTGTTATTAAAACAGAAGAAGCAATACCAGAAAATTCAGCTGTTAACCCCGCTGAAATAGCAAAAGGTACAGCCACAAACATAAATAATATCACCGGGGCAGGCTCCGATTTATTTGAATCGTTTGTTGCTGCAATAATTGCTGCCATGATTTTGGGTATACCTTTTTTAAACGCCGAAGCTGTTTACAGCCATTTTTCATTTGGCCCAATTATGCTCCCCATAACAATTGCCACGGTTGGCTTACTTTGTTCAATAACCAGCAACTTTATAGTTAATACAATTGAATCTGAAAACTTTTGGACAAGCTACCGTTTTTCAAATTACTTTTCAGCGGCAATAATTGCAATAGCCTCATTTTTTGTTATAAAATATATGTTGCCGGCTGAATGGGAAATAAGCAATACAGTAAATGAACAACTTATAATTACAAAATTTAAGTCTTTAGGTATTTTTTGGTCTTTATTTATTGGTTTATCATCGGGTATTTTAATTAGCTTATTTACGGAGTTTTACACAACCAGTGAAAATTTGGTTGATAAGGTGGTAGAAAAATCATTTAATGGGCCTTCGTCAAATATCTTGTCTAGTATTTCATCCGGGTTTTTATCTTC
Source organism: Bacteroidetes bacterium 4572_117 (assembly GCA_002084525.1). Lineage (GTDB taxonomy): Bacteria > Bacteroidota > Bacteroidia > Bacteroidales > NBLH01 > NBLH01. The sequence continues at coordinate 11,592 of NBLH01000038.1, forward strand.
ATTTGGTCCGGTTATAATTGTTGCAACCACGGTTATCAGCTCATATTATTTTGCCGGGTTCTACGGTATTGCCATTGCTGCTGTTGGTATGCTTGCAAACACAGCTACTGTTTTTACGATTAATTCGTTTAAACCAATTGTTGAAAATGCAGGGTACTTAGCAAAAATATCAGGACAAGCCGAAGAAATAGAACAAACAATTAACGAATTGAATAAAATTGGCGATAAAAAAGAGCTTATTGTTAAAAGTTTTACAATTTCAGCAGCTGCATTAACAGCATTTGCATTGTTTAGCGCATACCTTCAAAAAACTGGCACCTCCTTATTTGAGATATCTGACCCTTTAATTATTGGGGCAATATTAATTGGGGCAATAATCCCATTCTTGTTTTCATCGTTTGTTGTAAGCGGTATTAACGAAGTGGCTACCAAGTTGGCTATTGAAGTAAAAAGGCAATTTAATGAAATCCCGAAATTAATAGCTGCCTTAGATATTTATAAAAAATATTATGGCGACCCAAATGTGCCCGATAACGAAGAAGAAGAAATATTAGCCAATGCCGAAGGGGTGGCCGAATTTGAAGACCTTGTTGAAATTTCAACATATAATGCTGTACGTGAGATAATTATACCAATTGTAATTACTGTTGCCATACCTGCCCTTGCTGGATATTTTGGTGGGACAGCACTTTTGGCAGGGATATTAAGCGGCTTAATCCCTGTTGGTTTTGTATTGGCTATTTCGCAGGCAAATTCTGGCGCAATATGGCGTAGTGCAAAAAATCAAATAGTAAAAGGTGTACTAAGGAATGATGAAATTTATGGCAAAAATTCAGAAGCATATAAAAATGCACAGTTTGGCGACAGTGTGGGGAAACATTTTAAAAACGCATCGGCACCAGCACTTAATATTTTAATTAAAATAAGTGTTATTGTTGCCCTGATTATTGCATCAGGAATTGTATAAAATAGTGTGGGCCGGTACTCCTAAAAAAAGCTAAAGTAGATGGATTTTATATTAGAAGAAGTGCCGGCGCAATAGCTCCTCAACCAAAAGAAAGGATACTTTGAAAGCATTTAAGGCCACCTCTAATAATTAATTTACAGCAAGATTAACTTCGTTGAGGGCTAAAGCCGTTTTCAGAGTTTTTCATAGGCGATGGAAATTTTAGAAGTACTATCAACAATCTGACATCGTTAAAATATTTTTATATAGCAAAGGCTATTAAAAAATATTTATGCCCCTGTAATATTTCATAACAGGGTAAACTTGTATATTGTTCATTATATTTGTTTCTTGCAACAAAGTAATTAATAGAGGTGGCCTTAAATCAAATACATATTGAAAAACTAATTCCGGTTTTATAACAATATGATTTTAAGGCAGAGTAGTAGAGCCTAATAAAAAAAGTGTCAAAACAAGAAATTTGAAAATCAGGCTTGACCCCAACCCCTAAAGGGAGTCCTGATTTTCAGCGACTTCGCCCTTTAGGGTTGTGGTGAAAAGTTGCTGAAAATCTCGCACCAATTCTTTTTAAACTAGTGTCAAGTCAAGCATGATATGACGCTAACCTAGCAGGTTTAAAACTGCTGAATCACCTGTAACACAGCTAATTACAGAACAACAATTAATTCAAACCTGCTAGGTTTAATTTGGCATGACACTAGACTAATAGTATAAAAAAAGTATTTTGCTGATTTTAGCTAGTCAAGAAACATTAGTCAAACAAAAAATCCGCTGCAATTAACTAAATTACAGCGGATTAAATGTTTTTATATGTGACCCCGGCGGGATTCAAACCCACAACCCTCAGAGCCGAAATCTGATATTCTATTCAGTTGAACTACGGAGCCATTAATTTTACGCCTGCAAAGGTATAAAAAATATATAAATACTCCAATCTCATTTTGGAAAGCACTTTAATAATTAATATTTTTGTGCTTTGTTCGTAATTGTTGAACCCATAATATATGTTTAATTTATGGTGTTTTACAAATAAAGTCGGTATTTTTTCATAAGCCCCAAAGTGGGCATTAAGCATTAGCCCTGTGCGTAGCGCAGGGTCGTGAATCAGCATATTACAATAGCCCTGAATGGGCGTAAGATAAATGTCATGACTTTATGTACAGTATCTAATTAATTGAAAGACGTAAATTTTATCGACTTTTGGAACGCAGATTTTACAGATCCTAGTTTCTACAAGTTAGGGTCTCAATAAGCTGAATATTAATAAGTTAACGTCAAAAAAATTTCACTTTAATTTAGCAAATGAGGCTCTGACTATCAAACGTTTATTAACAGGCCTGCGGATTTGGTTAGATTAAAAATCCGTTTTTATTTGCGTTATCCGTGCCCTAAATTGGCTCAAAAAAGTATTTTTAATAAACTCATTATTCTATATGATTGTCGAAAAAATATCTATCACAATAGCCGGTATTACCATTTTAGAACCTATGGCTACCTTAACAGATATATTTGTTTCTATAGCCTGTTTTTATGCATTTTATCAGTTACATAAAAAAAACAAGCCGGGAAAAATGTATTTCCATTTCAAATGGCATTTTTTCACTATGGGTTTTGCCACTTTATTTGGCGGGATATTGGGCCATGCATTTATTTATGCTGTCGATTTTGCATGGAAACTTCCGGGGTGGCTAATAAGCATGATATCAATTTCGTTATTAGAAAGGGCTTTTATTGCACACACAGTACAACAGGTTAGCAAAAAAACACGCTTTTGGTTTAAAATGGCCAATAATATTGAATTATTAATATTTATGGGCTTAACTATTTACACACTCAATTTTCATTTTGTCGAATTTCATTCAGGATTTGGTATTTTAATAGTTACTTTCCCCCTACAATTATTTATGTACCTTAAAACCAGGGACCCGGGCAGCAAACTAGTTTTTGTTATTGTTATTTTAACTATAATTTCTGCATTTATTTTTATAAACCGGATATCGCTCCATCCTTGGTTTAACCATATAGCAATTAGCCATATATTTATGGTAGTAATGGTTATACTTCTTTACAAAACTGCAATTACATTAAAATATGATCCCCAAATAGCCGAAAAACAAAATTAAAATCTAAAATTTAAACAGGTTTATTATAAGTTTTTTACTTTTGCAAACTGTTAAATAACGAATTAAGTAATAAAAAATGGACTACAACTTCGGTGAAATTGAAGCTAAATGGCAAAAATATTGGAAAGAACATAAAACTTACCAGGTAAATATCGATAAAACAAAGCCTAAATATTACGTACTGGACATGTTCCCATATCCTTCAGGTGCAGGTTTGCATGTTGGGCACCCTTTAGGATATATTGCCTCTGATATTTACAGCAGGTACAAGCGTTTATGTGGTTTTAACGTTTTGCACCCAATGGGTTACGATGCTTTTGGCTTACCTGCAGAGCAATATGCTATCCAAACCGGGCAACACCCTGCAATTACCACCGATAATAATGTAAAAAGATACCGTGAACAGCTTGATAAAATTGGCTTTTCATTTGATTGGAACCGCGAAGTAAGAACATCTGACCCGGATTACTACAAATGGACTCAATGGGCTTTTATTCAGATGTTTAAGCATTGGTACAACTACAAAACCCAAAAAGCTGAACATATAGAAAAGCTTATTGAAGAATTTGCTTCTTTTGGGAATAGGAATACAGATGCAGCAACATCGCAAACTGAACTTTTTAGTGCCGACCAATGGAATGCTTTGGATGAAAAACAGCAGCGTGAAATCCTTTTAAACTATCGCCTTGCTTATCGTGCAAACACAAAAGTAAATTGGTGCCCAGGGCTTGGGACAGTTTTAGCTAACGATGAAGTAAAAGATGGCGTTTCGCTACGCGGGGGCTTCCCTGTTTACCAGAAAGATATGGAGCAATGGTCTTTACGGATAACAGCTTACGCCGAAAGGTTGCTTACCGGCCTCGATACCGTAAACTGGACAGATTCCTTAAAAGAAATGCAACGTAATTGGATTGGAAAATCGCAAGGGGCACAGTTATTTTTTGATATTGAAAAATCAGATTTAAAAATAGAGGTTTT
>NBLH01000248.1 GCA_002084525.1 Bacteroidetes bacterium 4572_117
GTACTTTGCTGCAACCCCATAATTATTGTATTCAAGCCCAATTGCCACACCTGCATTATCTGTGGGGAAATCGATATTATATAAATAACTAGCAAAAAAACCGGGCATATATCCCGGATAAGAGCTTACCGGCGTTAGTTGCATTTCACCCAATGGGGTTTTTAAATATTTATTTTTATTAAAACCCGGCTGTGGACTAAAACCCTGGCTATAACCAAACTTTATTGCCCCATAATTATATTCACTTTTTTGCGAAAAAGCATATAAGCTAAATAATAAGCTAACTAATATTAATAAGTACTTCATGTGTTTATATTTTATTATTTTTATTTAATGAGCTTAGTCCAAAAAGCCGCTTAACTGATTATTTTGCAAAAAACATAAAAAATATTGTGCTGTGTATCGGCACATTGATAAAATTGCTTAGTGGCTCAATAAGCTAATTTTTAGTTTTATACCAGAACCTTTAATGCAATATCCGTATTTATTTTTAACATTTATTTTAAATTACCAGTTACTTATAAATAGCCGCACCCGTTTGCCAAGGCAGGTACTCCCACAAATCTTCTTGTGCCCTTTGTAATACCTCTTCTGGCATCATGCCAAAGCCAATATAACCAACACTTGCTTTCGGCCCCCTGCTAAAACCGGTTGCCCTTGTTACTTTTTTAGGGTTATCAGGATTTTCTGTTTTATCAAGGGTATAGTCCCTTATTTGACGCCAAGAATTGTTAAAAGGGTCATATCTATATACATCGCTATATGTTTGGCCTGTATATCCTCCGCCTTCCATATCACCTATTATATCATCGCCGGTACCAACATAACCCTGTGTACCTATAACGAATGCAGCAGCATTTTGTCTTGGTGCCCCCGGAAAATCCAGTTTTTTAATCCATGTGCCATTGGTGCCTTTTTCGTTTGGGGTAAATTCCCAAAAATCTTTCAAGAATTCACCGTCAGCACTTTTACCTAAGCCAAAATAACCTTTACCGCCAATTGCGAAGGCGATTGCACCTGTTCGTGCAACTTCATTAGGTGGGTCAATGGTCTGCCAGCCAAAGGTAAGGTCATTCCCATCCCTATCTGCCACAGGGTCAAATACATGCCAGTCAAATTTCATATTCCACCGGTATAAACCGAAGTCTCCCGCCAACTGCCATCATCTATATCTTTTTCCCAAAAAGTTTGTGATTTATAGTCTCTTAAATCCCTTCCATCATAATCGCCTAATCCTATATAAATGCAACGAATATAATCACCTTCTGCCGCATTCTTATCCTGAAAAGTCAGTGCAAAACCTGTTATATTCGCCAATTACCGGCAACCTTATGGCATTAACATAGCCAATCTCTTCCCATTTACTTTTGGTAGGGTCGTACATCCATATATCTTTTGTTGGGTTCCGATTTCCTTGGTCGCCTGTACCAAAAAATATTGTATCGCCCAAATTAAAAGAAATAGCGTCAAACCGTGCGCCTTGCGGCTTTAGGTCACCACCTTCTTTAACAAACCATTCATCAATAGCAGGTAATGTTGCAATTTGCGAAACTATAGGGTTATAACCCGTATCAATAGGGTTACCCTGTGCATCGCCAAATATGGCAAATGACCTTATGCTGTATTCTGTATCAGACTCTAAACCAGATATATAACTAGGGAAAGTTAAAGTAATTCCGGGTAAAGAACTCCCAATAATTATAGTGTCATGATCGTGCCCGATACTGGGGTTTGTATTAGTTTTGGACCAACAGTGGCCATAGGCAATTATAGTATCGCCATAAGAGGTAATTTCTCCCTGTACATTCAAAAAATAGTCGGCCCTAATCAAGGAAGAATCTGCCGCAGCAAAAGAATAGAATTCACCATCATATAATGTTTTCAAATTTTTATCGTTAGCACGCCTAAAAAAAGAATGCATATCCGATTCTTTTTTACAAGCTGTTACCACCAAAAACAACACCATTATTGCTATACCAGTCTGTTTCATCTGTTTGTTTTAAATTATTTTATTTGCCAGATGTTACCGCATGAGGTAAAATAACCATCTATTTGTGAATTTAATTATATTAACTCACTTTCTGTGTAACATTTATTGATATTAACGTACAAAATATCGTTAACCATATATCCAATCGAATAATTATTTACAATAATTATTCCAATAAATAATTGATTAGGTAAAATACAAAGTAACTAATAAAAATTGATATTTTTGCCCCGAATCTTTATAAACAATATCCAGTAATGTATAAAATTCACGAAATTAAAGGCCATATCCAATCTATCTACATATTTGAATATAAAGATAAGATCTTGCTTGCTGATTGTGCCACAAAAGCTGATATGCTTAAAATTGAACATTATATCGTTAATAAAATAGGTCGTAAAATGGGTGATATTAAACTGGCCATGGTTAGCCATATGCACCCTGACCATGCTGGTTTGGCAAGTGCCTTTCAGAAAAAATATAATATCCCGATTGTATCCCACCCAAACGTAAACGACTGGTATAGAGGCTCATTTGGCAAGTTGCAGCATTTTATTGACGTTTTATTGGCCTGGTATGTATCGATAAAAATGAAAAACCCACCAAAATTGATGTGGTATCCTTCAAAATTAAAGCCAAATTATGTTTTGGAAGATGGTGCCCCCCTGCCCTATTTTAACGATTGGCAAATTATTTATACCCCGGGCCATACTTCGCACGATATTTCGTTGTACCATAAGCAAAGCAAAACTATTTATTTGGGTGATGTAATTTTGAAGCTTAAAAATAAATATCTTTTGCCAATGCCAATTACTTTACCCGGATTAATGAAAAAAACTTTGAACAAACTATCAGAAATTGAAATTGAAAATTTGTTGTTGGCACATGGTGGCAGGGTAACAATTGAACAAAATAAATCTTTTTTTTACAACTTAATAGAGCAAGTAGGTGAAAAAAAGAAAGGTATATTTAAATTTATTAACTTGATTTCACTTTTCTCCCCATGTATCCGTAAATTAGAAAATATTGATTGATGATTGGTTATTTGGTTATTTGGTTATCTGTTTATTTGGTTATCTGTTCCCAAAGTTTTAAGAATAATGAATATTGAACAAGGAATTTAGAATTTAGAAGTAACTCCTTGCCACATAGCAGGAAAAAGACAATTGATGTGTTTGTAAAATCAAAATATAATTTTAAATTAAAAAAAACGACAAATCCAACTGTCTTAAAAACAGGCCATTGCACTTTTACACTTCAATATTCATCATTCCTTGTTCGATATTCGATATTTTTTAACCCTCTTAAAATTAGATGGTCTTATCAATTTGAGCGACAAAAAAAAAATTATATATCCCTATTTTTTCACACCCCAGGCCCAGGTAATTCAATATTTAGACTACGGCATAAATGCCATAGATATTTATATATCAACAATTTAACGTCTTAACTTGACGGACATGGGCACTAGCCCTGTGCATAGGTTACATAAATATTTGGATATTTTTTAAAATTCCACAATTTTATTTATTTCCTCATTTGTTTTGCGGCTACCCATGTATCACCAAGCCTTGGGTCGTAAAATTTCACTAAAAATTTACGGCTTGCTGTCCTAATAATTTTTGCTTTTTTCCAACCTTTATTGGTTCTTACCTCAACTTTATTTCCAACACTAAAAGACTGTACCTGGTTTGTATTGGTATTTGTGTTGGTGTTTGTGTTGGTGTTTGTATTAGTTGTTGTCGCATCACCTGTACGTGGCGTAAAATTATCCTCGGTCATCCAGTAACCCCGTCCTTTTGGGTCGCGTGCAAGTTTAATATAATATCGGTTGCTAAAACTTGGGTCTTTTTTTTCAATAAATGCAGCAAAAGTACCGTTTGAAAATTTGGCATTTATTTTATCGCCAACATTGTAAGCTACAACTTTACGTACAACTAAATTTGGTTTTTGTCCACAGTTTGTATTGTTGTTTTTCATACGTGTAAGTTCGCTTGCTTTGGCAGGATAAAAACTTACCACATTTAAAGTCCAACTATCTGCCGATTTTGAACCTGTAAACCTCAATATCCTACGGTTTTCTTTATCGTAAAACTCAATTTGCCCATTTTGGTAGTGCTTTACTGTAGGATATTGGCAATGTGCTGTTTTGTATGCCTGGTGGTTGTTTATTAATTTATCGAACCATGTTTGTGTGCTGCGATTCATTAAAACAGTGCTATTTTCGGCAAAGCACCTTTCTTTGGTCATTACCTTATATAAATATGCTTTAACTTCATCGGTTGTTTTTGTTAAAAACACATTGTGCATATAATAAAACAATTGTTTGTCAGATTCGAATTTTGGGATTTCACCAACATCAGGTAGGCTTGACATTAACGCCTTTGCCTCATTTTCAGCATTGAGTTCACCAAGTGTTTTCATGGCACGAATTTCATCGGCAGTATGTTTTGATATTGATATGCTTTTTCGTTCACTACTGCTTTCTGTTGATAAAAACCTAACCCATGGCCCTTTTACTTCATTAGCAACAAATGAAACATTAAAAACATGTACTGCTTTTTCTAGCTCGGTGTATGATTTTGGTACTGAGAATGTTGCAAGCACTTTAAAATTCACCATTGTAATTTTATTCCAATTCCATTTTGGGTCATCAGGCAGTTTCATATCGGTTATTTCACCAACTATTTGGTTATAATTTGTTAGCCTCACAAAATTTTTCAAGTCGGCTTTAAGTATTTTCATCACTTCGGCTTCTGTTGGGTTTGGCATGCCGGTGTAATGTGCTTGGCCAACAAGTTGCCTATCATATCCACCACCTTTTCTGTATTGGATCCCGCCTGAATATACCCTGTTTACACCCGGGTATTGCGTTTTATTGACAACTTTGTAGCTATGTCGGTAATAATACTGCCATGCACCATTTCTATAAACTTTTTCCAGTATTCCATTCCCAAGTAGTTTGGCCGAAACAAGGTTTTTACTGTGAAGGCTTTTTACTTTTGCAAGTACTTGGGCTTTTGATGGTTGTGAGTTTGCAAGAAATGCAAAACTTACCAAGAACAATAATGTTAAAATTTGCTTTTTCATGAGTTTTGTTTTTTTAGTTAATACTTAAAATCGATAGATAATTTGTTTTAATAAAATTTATAAGCTACCTGCCTGAATAATTTTAGCTGTTTTTATAAAAGTGCAGTAATATTTTTTTATTGGGCACCAATTAAAAAAACGAATGCCGATAACAAAATAAATATTAAGGCTGATTTTTTCATAATTCATATTTTTTTTACAAATATTTAATAATTTCATGTAAAAAATCAAGCCGAATATATTAAAATTCAGGTATCTTTACAAAATATATATTAGAATATGTAATTGGTCATTAAGTCATTTGGTCATTAAGTCATTAAATCATTGAGTCATTTGGTCATTAAGTCATTAAATCATTGGGTCATTTGGTCATTGGGTCATTAAGTCATTGG
>NBLH01000249.1 GCA_002084525.1 Bacteroidetes bacterium 4572_117
ATTATGCAAATCCGGGTGCTATTGGTACTAGTACAGCAGCCGCAGGTGCTTTTACAACCCTGTCTGCAAGTGGCACAATAACTTTGTCGGCAGCGGCGCAATCTATAACACATTCAGGTGCAACATCTTTAACTATCAGTTCAGGTGGTTTTGTTGGTATTGAAAGTGTTAGGTTTGAAGGTACAAATATTGGAAATTCAACAGATGATGATATTATACAACTAGGTTCAGGGTTTACTGTAAGTGTTGATGCCAATTTTAGCGATAATATTGCTGTAACAAATAATGCAACTGTTGGAGGCACACTTGGTGTAACAGGTATTTCAACATTTACCGGGGCAGCTACTTTTAATGGTGCAGTCAACATTAATGATGTATTGCACTTAACACCAGTAGCGACTCCACCAAGCACTAATAATGGAGATATTTATATTGATAGTGATGATAATCATATTTATTGTCGTTTAAACGGAGCTTGGGTACAACTGGACAATTAATTAAACCATATTATTAGTAAACCTTTAATTAAAGTTTTGTAAAAAAATGAAAAGACTAAACCAATTTATCATTTTGATTACATTTGTGGTTACTACTGTTTTTGTGTCCTGCAAAAAGTTTGATATTGTCAGGATAATGGATACCAAAACAGATAATATTGAGATTAATTCCTCTGAAGTAGTTGCTTCGGGAACTATCCTTGATATTGGTGAATCTCAAATAATCCAACACGGCCACTGCTGGTCAATTACGGAAAATCCTACTGTAGATAATCATAAATCTGAGTTAGGGGCAATAAATGAAAGAAATAGTTTCACAAGCCAGCTTACGGAAATTGTTCCCGGTGTTGAACATTATGTGCGAAGTTATGTGTACGATGGGAATGATTATGCTTATGGAAACCCCCTTACCTTTACTTTATCGGCTGACGACATTGATTTTGTAACTGAACCAGCTGAAAGGATTGATGAATCAACAGTGCTGATAAATTCAGATGTGGGAAATATTGGATCAATTACTTTTGACAACCATGGCCATTGTTGGTCATTAACGGATCCGCCGGTTATTGATGATAGCCGTAGTTCTTATGGATTAATAGACGGGAATCATGAGTTTTCGAGCAATATTAATAACCTAAACCTTGGCAGGTATTATATAAGGGCATATATGGATTCGGAAGGTGGGGTCGTATATTCGAATACAGTTGTTTTTGAATCAATAATAAGTGTTTATACGGGGCAAATAGTGCAGTCGGACGAAACCATAATCATGTCAGGAAACATTAGAAGCTTGGGTGTTAAGCCAATTCTTAACCATGGGCATTGTTGGTCTGCTATAACATCCTCACCATCAGCAAATAATAATCATAATTCTTTAGGTACTTTAAATAAGTTAGGTTCGTTTTCAAGTGAAATTGAGGGGCTTTTGCCAGATGTAACCTACTATATAAGGTCTTATGCTACTGATAGTGTAAATGTATATTACGGAGAAATTAAAAGTTTTAAGCCTACTAAATAAAACATTTTTTGAAATATGAAGATGATTAAACACATATCAGTTTTTGTTGTAATTCAAATGTTCTTTTTTTTACAAGCTAATAGCCAATTTAAATCGCGAATTAGTCTTGAAATTATTGATATAAATTACAATAAGGGTAACGTAGTTGTAAGGTACAACATAAACAACTCTAGGCAAAAAGATAATATCAGGGTATGGATTAATGTATTTAGTTCAGAAAATGATACTATCAGGGCAAAATCGTGGCGGGGCGATGTAAATAAATTCGTAAATGGCGAAGGGGAAAAAACTGCTATTTGGGATGTTGGTGCTGATGGCATAGGGATTTTAGACTCCATATATGTTAAGGTTTCTGCTTCTGTACAAAATGGTTTTTATCTTGACAGCCCATTTATATTATCTACTGTATTTCCTGGCTTGGGCGATTACAAAATAAACCCCAAAAAACCATACTGGATTTATGGAGCTTTGGCCTATTCTTTTATTGGGTCTTCAATATACCTAAATAATTATAGTTATAATACATTTATTAATAAGTACAAGCCAACCGAGACAGTACAAGATAAAGATACTTATTTTGATTTATCGAAAAAAACCAAGACTATTTCTTATGCACTCATCGGAGCAGCAGGGGCAATATGGGCTATTGATTATTACAGGTTGCTTAAAAGGACCAAGCAGATAAAAAAAGCATGGGAAAAAAGTTACCCTGTTAGGGAAACACCAACATAATAATCCTGTACCCATATTTAAAGCAATGGTCAATACCAGGAAATTTAATTACAATGAAACAGTTTATAGGCATACTTTAATTTCAGATATTGACAGAAATATCCCATCTATTAAGGTTATTAATAAGAATAAATATGCCTTGATAATCGGAAACGAAGGTTATGCAAATAAATATACTGGTTTAAGTAAAAATTTTAATGTACCATATACAAGAAATGATGCGCTAATTTTTAAAGAATATGCAGTAAAAATGCTTGGCGTGCCTGAAAAAAACATTACTCTTTTATTGGATGCTGGTAAAAATGAAATGTATGAAAGTATTTTAACACTTTCAAAACAGGTAAGAGATTTAGCTGGTAAAGGGCAGTTAGTATTTTATTATGCTGGTCATGGATTAGCGGATACCATACCGACAAGAAGGGCGCCTTATTTAATGCCGGTGGATATTCCACCTTCAGAGATTGAAGATGCTATTTCAATGGAATTTCTTTATACAAAAATATGGGAAAGCAAATCCTTAAAAAGTATTGTTTTTATTGATGCATCATTTAATAATGGTGGCAGGAACATGGGGCTCAGGGGGCCGTCTGCTCAAATAGTAAACCCAAGGACTGAACTTATATCAGGGAACACGGTTGTTTTTTCGGCAACAACCGAAAACCATACAGCAAATGTTTTTCACGACAAGAAACATGGTTTGTTTACTTACTTTTTATTAAAAGCATTAAAAGAAACCAGGGGGAATATAAACCTGCATAAATTATATAATTCAGTAAAGACAAATGTTGAGAAAAAAGCCAGTGCATTGGGCAAGCACCAGACACCAATTACACTTAATAGTACCGCAGTAGATGAGATGTGGCAAGAATGGAAAGTGCAATAGATAAATTAAACCGGGCAAGTTGTTTCGCTTAAATAACTTGTCCGGTTTAACAGGGGCTTTCTTAAATATTTAGTACCTGTTAATACAATAATTGTTTTTAAGCAAAAGGTAATCATGTATATACTGTTCTACAAGTGTTTCCTGATTTTCTTTTATAAACGAGGCTCCCTGGCCGGGTTTTAATAGGTATTCAGGTTTAAAATAATCATTAATTACGGTTGAAAAATCAACAATACAATATTTATCGTTAGAAACATTGTTTTCATTTGATTCAGTAACGAAGTATATTTCGCCACCTGCATCAATGAATTTTTGGATATTAGAATTTTCATAGAAATTCCAATGATTAGAATTTAGGACAATTTCTACGTTCAAGCCTTCATTTAACTTTGAGATAAGGACATCGTAAACTTCATTATCAGTAAACCAAATATTTGCCAGCCATATTGAGTAACGTGCCTTTTTTAGTTCACGGATAATTTTCCTGCTGATAGTTTCTTGTTCTATTACCTGTTTTGTAAGCAAAAAATTAATAATCATAGCCTAAAGAATTAAAAGTTAATAAAAAGTTTTTGATTTTCAATTAAATGCATTATATTTGATTATATTATAATCAATAATGCGACCATAATATAGTCATTTTGAGTTAAAAGACAAAATTATTTGAATAAATTATTAGATATTTTTTACATTTATATTTACAAATTGTATATTAATCTGTAAAAACCAGTACATTATGGATCTTGGAAAAAACATAAAATTATTAAGGAAAAGAAAGGGTAGGACACAGGACGAACTTGCTGGGTTTTTAAAAATGAAACGATCAACATTAAGTGGCTACGAAAATAATGTTGCCCAACCAGGAATAGATAGTTTGGTTTTACTTTCTGAGTATTTTAATATTTCTATTGATACGCTTGTGAAAATTAACTTATCAAAGTTATCTGAAAGCCAGCTGTGTGAAATTGAGAAAGGTTATGACGTATTTGTTAGTGGAAGCCGTTTACGGGTTTTGGCTACAACAGTCGACAGTAAAAACGATGAAAATATTGAGCTGGTACCTGAAAAAGCCAAAGCTGGATATACAAGGGGTTTTGCAGATCCGGAATATATAAAAGACCTACCCGTTTTTAAATTACCTTTCCTTTCAAAAGAAAAAAAATACCGCACTTTTCAACTTAATGGCGACTCTATGTTGCCAATACCCGATAAAGCTTGGGTAACTGGTGAATTTGTTTTGGACTGGAACTTTATTAAAAATGGTGATGCCTGTATTATTTTAACACTGAATGAAGGTGTTGTATTTAAGATTATTGAAAATAATATCAGCAAAAGCAAATCACTCAAATTATATTCATTAAACCCTATTTATGAGCCTTACGATTTAAATATTAACGAAATAAGGGAAATTTGGAGGTTTGTAAATTTTATTAGCAATGAAATACCAGAACCTAAAATCCCCAAAGACGATTTGCTAAAAACAGTTGCCAACTTGCAATACGAAATGAACAAGATTAAAGAAAAAATTGGGTGAGCTATGTTCATTCTTAAACAAATTATAAAAAAAAGGAATTGTTAAATTTATTGAACTTATTATAGAATTGCTATATTGTTGAAATTAGAACAATGTTTATCCTGTTAACTGATGGGTTAGCTAATTGTTCTAAAACAATAAGAACAATAAAACAGTATAACAGTATAACAATATATTTTTTTATTTGATAATTGATTAAAATTTTTAATTTTGCAGTGCTAAGCCCAGGTGGTGAAATTGGTAGACACGCATGCTTGAGGGGCATGTGTTCGAAAGGACGTGCAAGTTCGAGTCTTGTTCTGGGCACAAAATTGCTATTTGTTTTTTAGGAAATAGCAGTTTTTTTATGTTTTATAATCCAATATTTCAAAAAATCAACCCCATTCGTGTTCAACGGTCATAAATTTTTTGCACTCATTACATTGATAAACCCACTCAGTAGCACCACCGGAAATTGTACCATAAGCATCATTATGTATCTCAGAAATATTATTGCTTCTGCAATGTACGCAGTATAATGGGCCTTCGTAGGCAGCCAAGTTCTTAAAATTGTTAGCCAATTTTTGATATATATTTACAGGATAAATATGCCAGCCAAAGCCAAGTTTAGTCTTTAATTCTTCAACAATGTGCTGATTGTCAAATTTACACATAAAAAATGTTTGTTTTTAGAGATATTTATACCGATTTGCTTCATGTAAAACGTAAATAAATTCACATAACATTCAGTCGCTCGGCATATACTAAAATTATTTTACAAAACTTTAAAATGCTTTAGTATATATTCCGACACATAAATTTAATACCTTCTATACTTATTAGTCGCTTTTTTTAATAAATAGTTACAACTCTTAACATTTTTTAACAAGGTGTTAAGATAAAATTAAGTTTAATAGTCATTTTTGTAAAAAAAACCATATCTAATACTATGATAAGGTTGAGGCTATTTACCCTATTTGTTAAATATAGGAATTGATGGTTCTAGGATACACCTTGATTAAAGGGCCGTGATTTTAAATCGAAAATAAATAGTTAATAATCGGTAGTGAACTGCTATAATAATACTTCGTTATATTTTTGCTGCGAATGCACGAATAAAAAGGTAACGGACTAATAATCAGCAATATATATAACCACCTGATGGCGCTCTAATCTGCTGATTATCAGCCCATTTCAAAAATGTACCGAACTATTGGCTATAATAAACGACATATTTTTTGTGTGGCATATCCGTCCAACCGCTCTGAGCGGTCGGACGGGTGTATAATTTCCATATTTATTTAAGAAGCTTAATGGGAGCTGTTATGTCGCTGATATTTAGTGGTTTATCGGTTCGGTGCACCAGTAATCATGTTTTGGGAGTTAACTTGACACTAATATCAGAACTCACAAGAATTAGAGATTTATAATTTTAAATCGCAAACATTCGTTAATATTTGGGATGAATTGTTAAATTGTTA
>NBLH01000039.1 GCA_002084525.1 Bacteroidetes bacterium 4572_117
ATAAATATCCCCTTGTCTAAATTTTTAGATAAAGATGAAACAGGAAGTTATGAATGGGAAGCCTATCTAAACCAAGATATTAAAACAAATGTTTTTTACTCAAATGGAAGTGTTTATGCAAATCAGGCTTGGATGCTTACAAAAAGGTTGAATTATCCGAATAATTATGTGATGAAAGGTGGTTTAAACAGGTGGGTAGAAACAATATTACGGCCTAAAAAACCTGTGTCAAGCTCAAATCAAACAATTCATAACCAATTTGATTTTAGAAAAGCTGCAAGTATATATTTTGGTGGTGGGTCTACTGTTTCATCGGATAGTGGTGATAAAGGCAACAAGAAAAAATCAGTTATTAAAAAGAAAAAGAAGAAAAAATCTGCTGAAGGCGGTTGTTAATTTAGATAAAAGGCGAAAAGGAAAAAATACAAGGGAAAAGACAAAAATTTAAGAAGATAAAAGTTAAAAGATATTCATCATGAATCAAAACATAGAAAAAGAATATAATGTAATATCCAATAAATTACCGATTGGAGTTTTAATTTTTGCGGTTATTATTATTGTTGGGGTAATATTTGTGAAAAATCCCGAGATTAAATATAATATCACTACTGAAAAAATGCTTGAGAAGTTACAAGCCAAGAATGACATCGTTAGCCCCGGTGATTTTATGAATATAATTTATGAAAACGACTCTTTATATCAATTTATTGATTTAAGAAGTGCCCATGATTATTTAATTGGTCATTTAAATAATGCGAT
The DNA here is from genome assembly GCA_002084525.1 of Bacteroidetes bacterium 4572_117. Taxonomy (GTDB): domain Bacteria; phylum Bacteroidota; class Bacteroidia; order Bacteroidales; family NBLH01; genus NBLH01. The sequence continues at coordinate 760 of NBLH01000039.1, forward strand.
AAATATCCCGATCCATAAAATACTTGATAAAGAATACAAGGATATTTTAAATCAGGATAAAAAAATTAATATTTTATATTATTCTGATCATTGTGGAGCATGTGGCCCATGGATGATTTTAACGCAATTGGGTTATAAAAACAATAAGATATTACTGGGTGGGTATGATTATGTAAATTCAAAAATAATTAGAGAATTTTCACCTTTATCGGGTAATTATAAAAACGAAACTGCAAAATATGATTTTGGCAGAATTGTAAGCGAAACTGCAGGTGTTGGTTGTACAAGTTCAAGTCCTAAAGTATCTAAACCTAAATTAGTTAAAAAGAAAAAGAAAAAAGGTGGAGCTGAGGGCGGATGCTAAGAATTGACAAGTATAAAAGTGAAATAATATAAAAGACAAAAGGAAAAAGTTTAAATAAAGATAAAAATGAAAGATATAAAACTTTACTTATCAGGATTAATTGTAATATTATTAGTTTTTGTATCATGTAGTAATAAGTCTGTCTCAAACAAGGAAGAAATTGTTATTGAAGATGCTAAAAATGTTAATGAATCGGAGTTATTATTTAACTTTATAAATAAGTCTGGAGATTTAATTAATACTAAAAAATCACCCTCAGTTATAAGGGCTGAAGACCTTATTGATGTTGTAGATAAGTCGCTTATAATTGATATTAGATCAAATGATTATTATGTAGACGGACATATTAACGGAGCAATTAATGTTAAAGCAAAAGACCTTATTGAATTTATGGGCACAAAAGCAAATCCAAGTACTTTTGAAAAAGTTGTTTTAGTTGGTTATACAGGCCAAACATCCAGCTATTATACTGCTCTTTTAAGATTTCTTGGTTATGGAAATGTTTATTCCTTAAAATATGGAATGTGTGCTTGGAGCAGTAAAATTGAGCCCAGAAAATGGCAACAAAATATTTCTAACAAATATGCTACCCTAATAGAAACAAAAAATAACCCTAAAGGGAAAAACAACAATTACCCGCAGATAAAAACGAACAAAACAAAAGGTTACGATATCTTAAAAGCAAGAATAAACGAAGTTGCAAATGATGGTTTTGGTAAAGCTTTGATCAAAATTGATAAACTAATGGAAGAAAAAGATAAATATTATATTATTAATTACTGGCCTGTAAAGAATTATAATATTGGTCATATAAAAGGAGCTATTCATTATGAACCTAGGGTTTCAATGGCTACCGATAAGTTTTTGAATACATTGCCAACTGACAAACCTATTGTTATATATTGTTATGTTGGTCATCATAGTCCTTTTTTAGTAGCTTATTTAAGAATATTAGGATATGATGTTTATTCGCTTGCTTATGGTGCTAATAGTTTTATGTATGATAAAATGAAAAGAGAAATTGGACATACATTCAATGCCGCAGATGATATTAATGATTTCCCATTAGTTGCTGGAGAAAAACCTTCTGATAAAAAAGTATCTGTTCAAGAAAATAGCTCCGCAAATAATAAACCAAAAAAACTTATACATAAAAAGAAGAAAAAAGCTGGTGCTGAGGGTGGTTGCTAAAAATAATGGATTGAAAAAATAGAAAAGAAATAAAAACATTGGTTTGTGGAATCCGTAGAGTATCGGTATGTTTCAAGCCTAATAAAAATCTGTGTGAATCCGTTAAATCAGTGTTATTAGCGTTCTTATTTTTGTTTGTAGCGAAGCTACGTTATTTTTTATCACGAGAAAAGCTCTTTTATATCATTTGTATCAATGGTTTTCATTATATTTTCGTCGGTTTGGATAATATCTGTGGCAATTTTTTTCTTTTTTGCCTGAAGCTTTAATATTTTTTCTTCAACCGTGTTTTTACAAATCATACGATAAGCAAATACTTTTTTATCTTGCCCAATTCGGTAACAACGGTCAATTGCTTGATTTTCAACTGCAGGATTCCACCAAGGGTCAAGTATATACACATAATCGGCAGCGGTTAGGTTTAAACCCAAGCCTCCGGCTTTTAAACTTATCATAAAAACACGTAAATTGCCATTTTTCTGGAAATTATTTACCGATGTTTCGCGCTGTTTTGCAGAGCTTTTACCATCAAGGTACTCATAATCAACATTTAGTTTATTTAGCTCATCTTTTACAATAGTAAGCATACCAACAAATTGCGAAAATATCAATATTTTATGATTTGCTGTTTTTTCATTAATATGCCTGATGATTTCTTTTACTTTTATTGATTGTTGAACAGATATTTCATCGTTTTTTAGTAAAACAGGCGAATCGCAAATTTGCCGTAAGCGGGTAAGTGCCTCTAAAACCATCATTTTTGATTTTCCAATACCATCATCGGCAATTTTATTCAGTAGCTTGTCCTTATAGTTGTTTCGGTAGGCATCATAAACCTTTCGTTGTTCGGGTTCCATTTCGCAATAAATAATATCTTCGGTTTTTTGGGGTAACTCTGATGCCACTTTTTCTTTTGTACGCCTTAAAACAAATGGGTTTATTATTTTTTGAAGTTCCCCGGCAACTATTTCATCACCGTCCTTATCAATGGGGTTGGAATAGTTATCTTTAAAGCCTTTTAATGAGCCAAACATGCCCGGGTTTGCAAAATTCATTTGTGCAAATAAATCAAAAGTGCTGTTTTCGATAGGTGTACCTGTCATTGCAATTTTATTGTTGGCGTTTATTAGTACGGCAGCTTTGTATCTGCGCGAAGCAGGGTTTTTTATTGCCTGCGATTCATCAAGTATCAAATAATTGAACTTGAAAGTATTTAAAAGCTCAATATCGCGCAATAAGGTTCCGTAGGTTGTGAAAATCAGGTCGTAATCTTTAAAATGTTTTGTTTCGCGTTTCCTGTTTGGGCCATAATGGTAAAATGCTTTTAGTTTGGGTGAGAATTTTGCGATTTCGTTTTGCCAGTTAAATAGTAAGGTGGTTGGTACAACAATCAGGTTTGTTGATTTTTTCTTTTTTGACAGATGTTGAATAAAAGTCAGTATCTGCAAGGTTTTACCCAAGCCCATATCATCAGCCAAAATACCGCCCCATTTCATTTTGTCAAGAAAGTTCAGCCAATTTAGGCCTTCTTTCTGATAATCACGTAGTTCTGCGCTTATTTCTTTTGGTATTTTAACTTTTTTTATCTCTTTAAATTCTGATAAGCGTTTTTGTTTTTCGGCAATTTCTTTTAATACCTCTGTATCATTAATATCATCAAACATTTCATCAATAATAGAGAAACGAAGCTTGGATATTTCAAGTTTATCTTTTTTTATTTCGCCGTTCCTAAAGTATTTTTCGAGCTTGTGTAGCCAGTCCGATGGCATAATGCCAACAGAACCATCCTTTAGCTGAATATATTTTTGCTTATTGATAATTGCTTTTTTAATATCTTGTAAACTAACAGTGTTATCGCCAAAACTAAGGTCGACATTAACTTCAAACCAGTCTTGGCCTGATGAAACTGATGTGTTGATTTTTCCTTTATAAGGTGAGTATTTAAAGTTTTTTAATTCTTTTAAGCCGAATACTTCAACGTGGTGGTGTTGCATTTGATCGAAAAAATTATAAAACCACATGTTTTTGGTAAAATCTTCGTTGTGCAGGTAAAATAACTTATTGTCTTTTTGCGATTCAAATTCAGGGTGCAGCTCAGCAATTAAGTTTAGAAAATCGTTTTCTAAGTCAAAGTTACGTTTGTACTCGGTAATATTATCATCGGTTTTACTAAGAATATCGCCTGTATGGTATAGCACCACCGAAGTGTCATTATCATAAACTACTTGCGGCTTAATAATAAGGAAATCGTTTTGCTCGGATAGGAAAATTTGTTTTTTATGAAAATCTAAATTGATGGTTTCAACTTTATAGGTATTATCTTTAAAATCAAACCGATAACTTTTAGAAAGAGGCTCAATAACCTGCTCGTAAAAATTATTTTTATGTGTTTTCACCATTTTGAATTCACCTGGCGAATTAAGGATAAGTTCTGATGATTTTATGTTGTTTATTGAATAAATAACATTGTTGCGTTCGTACAGGTTAAACTGCGCCATTATTGTGTCAGGCTCTTCAATAGGGTATAAACCTTCGGTGGTTTTTATATTCATTTTTGCCCGTACAAAATCATTATCTTCTGAAACAGTAAATTGTAAATCGGCAGGGTTTTCTGAAACTGTTGTTTTTACTAAGTCTTTTTTGCGCATTTTGTGGTTGCTGTCAACCGTTGTGTATACAAATGGCTCTTTTGCCAGTAATTGGATAATTTTTTTCAGCCCATTATTTTTTTCTGTATCTTCAAAATTTTCTTGTTCATCAATAATACCCAAGATTTTTTTCTGATTTTCTGTAACTTTAAGATTATATTTGCTAAAAGCATAATCTTCAAGTTCTTCTATTCTTGTATTTAAGGTAGTATTCGCTTTGTTAGGTTTCCCAATAATTGGTACAATATTAAAGCTATCGTCACTATAGGAATAGTAGGCTTTTTCAAAACGGAGCACAAAACCTAATGATCTTTTTTCCTGTTCTGTAAGCCTGTTGGGTAATTGGGGCTGGGTATCTTCGGCTGTATGGTTTATAATATTAAGCATATTATCAACGTGGCTTTCTGTAATGGGTAGTAAGCCAAAAGCTTTTTCCAGTCTGTATAAAGAAAGTCCATTATCTTCTGAAAATAGATATTCAAAATATTCTTCGAAGTTTACGCCGGTTTCTAACCCATATAGGCCAAGTATATTCTTTTTTGCTATATCAATCTTATCGCTAAATATAATATCAAGTAAATCGGGGTTTTGAGAGTGTGCAATCATTTGTAAACAAACGGCTTCGCTTTTTTTTAGTTTTTTAACCTTACTGTTTTCGTCAGATTTAATAAATACTTTATTGTTGCTATGTTTTATTTTTACAACATATCTTTCGTAAGAAATTTCCAAGAAAAAAATTATCTCGTCTTTTTTTATTACAGACTCTTTAAGTGTGTCATTACCAGAGTAATAATACATGTGTTGGTGTATATACCTTTCAGTATTTTCCCTAATAAATTCTTCGGTAATCTGTTTGTAATTTTTTAGTTCAAACTCATCTTTTTTTGTTCTTTCCGATATGTTTTTTTTTGGCAATGCCGTCTGTTTTTCGATATTTTGCCCATTTTTATCAATATACATTAGGGCAGCTACTGAATGTTTGCATATTGTGCCCCAATCAAACGGGCAGGTACAACTTGTTGATTTAATATTTTGTTTAGCATCAAGTTTAACCTGTACGGTATACCTTCTTGAACCTAAAACAATAAAACGCCATATATATCGCTGTTTGTCGTATTTTGCCTCAATAACGGCAGAATTTTTATATAATCTTTGTCCACGCTGCCTTACTGCAACCGAAGTATAAAGATCAATGTAGTTTTGGTAGGAACTTTTGCTCATTTTTGGTTTTTATCTTTAATTGTTCTAAAAAAGCTTAGCTTGCTCGGGCATTTTTGTTTTGCCTAAATGAGTATAAGCGAGTTCGGTTGCTTCCCTGCCACGTGGGGTGCGTTTTATAAAGCCTTCTTTAATTAAAAAAGGTTCGTAAACTTCTTCAATTGTACCACCTTCTTCACCAACTGCTGTTGCAATAGTAGTTACACCAACCGGGCCACCCTTAAATTTATCAATAATGGTCGAAAGTATTTTGTTGTCCATTTCATCAAGGCCTTTTTTGTCGATATTTAGGCGGTCTAGGGCAAATTTTGTAATTTTTATGTCGATGCTGCCATCGCCTTTTACCTGGGCAAAATCACGGACCCGGCGTAGCAAAGCATTTGCAATACGGGGGGTTCCCCTGCTACGCGATGCAATTTCAATGGCTGCTTCTTTTTTTATGGGCACATTTAGTATTTTTGCCGAACGCTCAACTATACCACTAAGGACAGGGACATCGTAATATTCAAGTAAAAATTTAATACCAAACCTTGCCCGTAACGGGCTGGTTAATAGACCTGAACGTGTTGTCGCACCTACAAGCGTAAAAGGGTTTAAAGTAAGCTGGATTGAACGGGCACTGGGGCCTTTGTCAATCATTATGTCAATGGTAAAATCTTCCATTGCCGAGTATAAATATTCCTCAACAATAGGGCTTAAACGATGAATTTCATCTATAAAAAGTACATCTTTTTCTTCTAAATTGGTTAGCAGGCCTGCTAAATCGCCCGGCTTATCTAAAACGGGGCCGGATGTAACCTTAAGGTTAACTCCTAGTTCATTAGCAACTATGTTTGAAAGAGTTGTTTTCCCAAGCCCAGGTGGACCGTGTAAAAGTACATGGTCTAAGGCTTCGTCCCGCATTTTAGCAGCTTGCACAAAAATTTCGAGGTTTTCTATTACTTTAGGCTGCCCTTTAAAATCATTAAATTGAAGCGGCCGTAATTTTTGTTCAAAATCTTTTTCTGAAGGGTTAATATTTTGTTCGCGTATAAAGTCTGTTTCTTCCATAAAATGGTTTTATGCAAAAATGCTAAAGTAATTCAAACTAAGCAAAAAAAGTTATCCACGCTTAACCATCACATCCATATCCGGTTTAATGTCTACCGAATAAATACCATTTATCCATTTACGGTGGAATTGCATTTGCGCTTTTAATTTACCTTTAATAGGTGTTTGGGGAAAAATCCAAAAATATCTTTTTTCAATATATGTCCCTGAAATTTCTTCATTTTGTTCAGCACTAATTTCAATATTGAACGTTTGGGGATATCCCTTTCCAAAATTGTTAATTATTGAAGTAAATTGGCCTTTTTTGCAAACTATTGTTTTCATAAGTTATTTTTTTATGGTGAATAATATCAACACTCGTTAAATTATAAATTTTAAATTAAAGATTAAAAATTAACCCTCTAGCAATCAACATTTTAAAATATTAAGATTCGTTTTTCAAAAATCCTGATATTCAAGGTATTACAAAAACTTAACGGACTATTGCAATATTTATTCCGAACCTTGTTCCCTAGCTTGTGATGGATTAAAGCTGTTTATTATTGAATAATTAAAGTTTCGCAGATGTTATAATGTTTTGTTGATCATTTGTTTATTAAAATGCATTAATTACATATGGTTTATATTACAGTAAATTACAAATTCCATTTTGTGATTGTTAAGAGTTAGTTCTTTTTAGTGAAATTTTGTGCCTTTGTGTTTTTGTGCCGTTTTTTCCTTTTGCCACTAAAGCTCTAAAACACAAACAACAAAAAAAAAGCTTCAATTTATCGCAAATTACTGATTATCTGCACCATATCATTTGTTTGTTTAGCTGCGAAATATCAGTGAATAACTTCCAAAAGAACAATTTAACTATTTAAAGTATATCCATTTGCCTGATTTTTTAGATCCTTCTCGTTTATTTTTTAATCCGTTCCACAGCCAATTCAATCCTTTTAATGGTTTCGTCTTTACCAATAAGTTCAATAATATCAAACATATGGGGGCCTTTTCCGGCACCTACAACCGCTAAACGAAAGGCTGTCATTACTTGGCCCATTCCTAAATTACTTGCTTCAAGCCATTCTTTTACATGTTTTTCGGTGTTTTCTGAGCTAAAAGGTTCTATGTTTTTTAGTACGCAGCTTAGTTTCTTCATTAATCCTGATGTATCTTCTTTCCATCGTTTTTTTACCATTTTTGCGTCATATTCTTCAGGGGCTTCAAAGAAAAAATGTGATTGCTCCCAAAAATCGGCAACAAAATTGGCACGTTCTTTAATCAATGATACTACTTTTGACACAAACCTGTCAGTGAAATTAATATTTTTGGCTTTTAGTATGTCCTGATATAGTTTTGTAAGTTCTTCGTCTGTTTTGGTTTGCATATATTGGTGATTAAACCATTTTGCTTTTTCGGCATCGAATTTTGCACCTGCTTTGCCTACTTTTTTAATATCAAAAGCTTCAATTAGTTCTTCCATACTAAAAATTTCTTGTTCTGTTCCGGGGTTCCATCCTAACAAAGCCATCATATTAATAAAAGCATCGTTAAAATAACCCGATTCACGATAACCTGATGAAATATCACCTGTTTTTGGGTCTTTCCATTGTAATGGGAATACAGGGAAGCCGCCTTTATCGCCATCTCGCTTACTTAGTTTACCTTTTCCGTTTGGTTTTAGCAATAGTGGTAAATGTGCAAATTGTGGCATGCTATTTTCCCAGCCTAAATATTGGTATAATAATTTGTGGAGTGGGAGCGAGGGCAACCATTCTTCTCCACGTATCACATGGCTAATCTTCATTAAATGGTCATCGACAATATTGGCCAAATGGTAAGTAGGCATCCCATCTGATTTGAATAAAACTTTGTCGTCCAGTATGTTTGCCTCGAATTTTACTTCACCACGAATTAGGTCGCTTACTATAATTGTTTCATTTTCGGGCATTTTTATACGTATAATATAGTTTTCGCCGGCACTAATCCTTTTTTGAACCTCTTCGCCGGGTAAACTAAGCGAATTTTTCATTTCCATACGTGTATGTACCCCATATTGTTGATTGGAACTGCCTTCAGCCTTTAGTTTTTCACGCATTTGGTCAAGTTCTTCAGGGGTATCGAACGCAAAATATGCTTTACCTTCAGTAATAAGGTTCATGGCATATTGTTTATACAATTCTTTGCGTTCCGATTGCCGATAAGGACCAAATTCGCCACCTTTGGTAACACCTTCGTCAATTTTTAAACCACACCACTCTAGTGCTTCAACAATGTAATTTTCAGCACCTTCTACATAACGGACTTGGTCGGTATCTTCTATCCTGAGAAGAAAATCGCCTCCATGTTTTTTTGCAAATAAATAGTTAAATAAAGCAGTACGTACCCCGCCAATATGTAATGGCCCTGTTGGGCTTGGTGCAAATCTTACTCTTACCATGTTATATTGTTAAATTATTAAAAAAGTTCAAAATTTGCCGCAAAGGTAATGAAATCACAAAGAAAATAATTGAAATTGTTCAGGTTTTAATTGCTGCTTTTGTAATAAAAATTAACACACATGTTTTTAATCAAATAATAATGATTAACTTTAGCAAATAGTTATTGATGTTAATTAATTGTAAATCAGCAACATAAATCAGTAAATTATGGGAAAAATGAAAGCACTTGTAAAAACCAAAGCCGAAAAAGGAATTTGGATGGAAGAAGTTAACATTCCTAAAATTGGGGTTAATGATATTTTGATTAAGGTAAAAAAAACAGCAATTTGCGGCACTGATTTGCACATTTATCGCTGGGATGAATGGTCGCAAAAAACAATAAAAACACCGATGACCATCGGACACGAGTATGTAGGTACAATAGCAGAAATGGGGGGTGGTGTAACCGATTTTAAAATTGGTGACCGTGTAACAGGCGAGGGCCATATTGCATGTGGGCATTGCCGCAATTGCCGTAGGGGCAGGAAACATGTTTGCGAAAACACTATTGGTATTGGTGTTAACCGCAATGGCGTTTTTGCAGAGTATGTATCTGTTCCATCATCAAATGTGATGAAAATGAGCGAAAACATACCCGATGATATGCTGGCAATTATGGATCCGTTTGGTAATGCTACACATACGGCACTTTCATTCCCGCTTATTGGTGAAGATGTGTTGATTACCGGGGCGGGATTAATAGGCAGTATGTGTGTGGCAATCTCTAAATTTGCAGGAGCCAGGTATGTTGTTGCTACAGAAACAAACCCGTATAGAATTGAATTGGCAAAAAAAATGGGGGCTACACGGGTTATCAACCCGTTAAACGAATCGCTTGATGATGCAATAAAAGATTTGGGCATGATAGGTTTTGATATTGGTATGGAATGTTCAGGTTCACCTATTGCGTTTAATGATATGTTGGTACACATGTACAATTCAGGCAAAATTTCATTGCTTGGTATTTTGCCTTCGTCAACACAGCTCGATTGGGATAATATTATTTTTAAAGGCTTGCAGCTTAAAGGCATTTATGGCCGCGAAATGTTTGAAACATGGTATTTGATGGAACAGATGCTAATGTCTGGACTTGATTTAAGCCCTATGATAACCCATAGATATAAGGCTGACGATTTTATAAAAGGTTTTGAAATAATGGATAGTGGGAATTGTGGCAAGGTATTATTAGATTGGGAGCTTGGATAATGAATATTGATTAGTGAAGAATGATTAATAAGTATTGAATAAGTTTATTTTTAGCTAATTAAAATAATCCGTAATTATCAACGTTACAGAGTATCATACTTATTAGCGTTCTTTTTTAGGATGCTGATGATTGTAATGATAAATAGGTTACATTACTTAAAATATTTTTTAGATAAGGTGGTGATTAGTAGTTGTTTGTGGCGATTTGGCTTGTCGTGGTAGAGGATTAAGGACTTATTAAAAAAATCAAAAAATTAAAGAAAAATAATTTATGTTAAGTAGTTCAAAACATACCTTTTACCTTGGCCTTTTACTGTTTATTACGGGCCTGTTTTATTCTTGTGCACAAATAGGGAGCATTTCGGGTGGCTTAAAAGATACTATCCAACCAATTATGATTTATAGTCAGCCTGTGTTTGCCGATACGGCTTTTAGCGAGAAAAAAGTTGTACTTACATTTGACGAATATTTTGTAATTAAGGGTATTAACGAAGAGTTTATATCATCGCCACCATTAAAAGAGTTTCCTGAGATTAAGACAAAAAAACGCAGCCTAGTTGTAAAAATAGAAGACACTTTGGTAAAACCGGCTACTTATGTGTTTTATTTTGGCAATGCAATAGCAGATTTAAACGAGAGCAATGTTCTAGAGAATTTTCGGTTTGTTTTTTCAACCGGTAGCGAGGTTGATTCGTTTAGTATTGCCGGGAGCTTAAAAAAAGCTTTTGATTTACAAATACCTGAAAAAGCATTAGTGATGGTTTATCAGAACAGTGGTGATTCAATCCCGTATTTATCAAGGCCGGATTATTTGTCGAAAATAGATTCAAGTGGGAATTTTTCAATTGATTTTATCAGGGAAGGCAAGTACAAAATTTTTGCCTTGCAAGATTTAAATGGGAACTTAATGTTTGATAAAAAGGAAAACCTGGCCTTTTTAGATTCTTTGATAATACCAAAACGAGAAATAACTATTAATATCGATTCTGTTAAAGCCGGAACCATATTGCATGATATTGATAACCCGGAATATGCTGATAGCTTGGTAAATGATACAATTATTATTACCGAAGACCATAAAACAAAACCAAATAATATATTTCTTTACATGTTTGCCGAAAAACAGTTTAAGCAAAGGTTGTCGGATAATAGTAGGCCACTGAAAGGGAAATTGAATTTAACTTTTGATATACCGATATCAGAAAAATATCAGCTTAAACCCTTAAATTTTAGTATCTCTGATAACGACTACCTACTTGAGCTTAATGAAGAAAAAGACAGCCTGTTATATTGGTATAAAGACACTGTTGTTCAGGCAATTGATACTTTAAAGTTTGAGCTGAAATTTGCTAGTGTCGATTCGCTTGATAATGCAATAATTGAAACGGACACTGTATTTTTTGAGTTTCGTGAAAAAAAAGATGCTTATGCCGGGAATAAGAAAAAAGAGAAGGCAGATACCATTAAAAAAGTTGAATATTTGAATTTTAGCTACAAACTTGATAACAATAAACTAGATTTAAAACAAAATCTTAGTTTTGAGTTAGAAACACCACCTATTAAGCTTGATACAAGCCTGATTAAACTATACGAAATTAGGGATACAAGCACTGTTGACACAAAAGAGCAGAAAATAGTAAGGGCTGTAAGAACATCAGAAAACCAAATATTTATCGAATTTGCCAGGCCAATTATTAACATGCTCGATTTTAATATTTTAGGAACTGGGTTTTGCTAAGCCGCTTTCAAATTCGGTTGAGCTTTTTGCAACAAATTTCCCAAATGTGAAAAACGCTTTCAGCCTAAAGAAAAATATGCTTGGCGATAGCTTAAAGATAACGATAAATAATAACAATATAAGGCTAGTTGATACATTACTTATATCGCTAAAAAGTTTAGATTATTTAAACCTGGCTGGCGACAGTATTTTTTATACTGACACCATTACCTTGATATACCGAGAGAAAGGACAGTATTTAAGTTCGGCTGAACGGTATAAAAAAAACAACTTTAAGTTGATATTTAATAAAAAAGTTACCGGGAATATCAATATTGAACCCCAAAGCTTTACTGTTAACAACAAATGGTTTAATCTTGAAAAAAATGAAACAAACGATACCTTAAGCTATGAAATTATTGATGATTTTATTAGCGAAATGGACACCCTTGATTTTGTTGTTAAATATAGTGATGAGGATAGGAAAGGTCAGGTAAAAAACTTTGCTGATACTTTGATGTTGATAATAAGAAAGAAAATTGATTTTAAAGAAAAAATTCAAGATTCGCCTAATAAAAGAAAAAAGCCCGAAGCAAAATTGGTTAATTATTATGTACCGCTTAAATATGAATTGCTGAACGATAGTAGTTTACTGAGGGTTTATCATGTAGTTGCTGATTGGCAAGAAAAAACCAAATACAGGATTACTGCTGATTCTATGGCTTTTATCGGCTATTTTAATCATTTCAATAAAAAAAACCAGTACGAGTTTTCTACCCATGAAATGGATTATTACGCACAATTGAATATTAACATCACCAATTTAGTCCCCAATTTTAATGCGGTAGATACTTTGCAGGCGGACACATTAAGAATAGGATTAACCGACTCATTATCATTAAATAAGGTCGATTCTGCAATTATTGAAAAACCATCGCAATTTTTAATAGATAATGCACATAAAATAATAGGTAAAGCTAATTTTATTTTGCAATTGCTTGACGAAAAAGGGCGGCTGATTAAAGAATATCAGCTAAAGGAAGATGAGGATATGAAAATTGATTATTTACCGCCCGGAAAATGTACCCTAAAAATCATTTTTGATAAAAACGCAAATGGAAAATGGGATACGGGTAATTATTTAAAAAAACTACAAGCTGAAAGGGTACTTATTTATCCTAAAATTTTAGAAATAAAAGAAGGTTGGGAAATAAACATAGATTGGGACGTTGGTAAACAATTAATAAAATCGATGCAAGAAGGGGACTGATGCAATGAATAATTTATAATGATTACTGAATAATGCATATTTGTGATTACCTGTTTCAGCTTTATACTATTATATTTTGAACGGCATGGTCAATACAGTATGTAAACTTTGCTAAAAAATAAACAATTACGGAATTTGTTTACTATCAGTACAATTCAAGTCTGGCAAAATCAGCGTGAATCAGTTAAATCAGCTTTATCCGCGTTCTTTTTTTTGTTTGTAGCGTAGCTACGCTAAGCTTTTATAAAAAATCAGCAATTAAAAATTTAAAAATATGTCTGTTTTATTAGAGTTTGCAATGTTCCCAACCGATAAAGGGACCAGTGTTAGTAAAGATGTTAGTAAAATAATAGCAATGATACGCAATTCGGGCGTAGCATATAAATTAACAGCCATGGGTACTATTATTGAAACTGAAAACCTACAGGAGGCATTAGATATTGTTAAAAAATCGTACGGAATATTAGAGGATAATTCTGCAAGGGTATACTCAACATTAACCATGGATATTCAAAAAGGGAAAAGCAACAGGTTGGTTTCTAAAGTACAATCAATTGAAAATAAAATTGGTGCGGTTTAAAACAGCAATAATTATTTTATTTAGTATTTGGGCAAATTTTACGATATTAAAAGCCCAGTGCAAGCCAAGCGTATGGTCGTTTAAAGCCGGCGAGGAACTGTATTATGATGCGGTATATAACTGGGGTTTTGTTTGGGTTGAAGCAGGCAAACTAAGTTTTAAGGTGAAAAAAGAAAAGTTGGGTGGGAGAGAGGTCTTCCATTTTGCCAGCACTGGTGTTTCATTAGCTAAATACGATTGGTTTTTTAAGGTTCGTGATTATTACGATTCGTGGGCAGATGTTTCTGATTTAAAGCCGATTAAATATAGCAGGAAAACTTTGGAAGGCAAACAAAAATCGGACAATAAATATTGGTTTAACTACAACACAAAAAAAATATATACCAACACCTGGAATACACAAAGGCAAAGAAAACTAGACACACTCAAACTGTCGCCCTGTATTTTTGATATAATGACAGCCGTTTATTATGTTCGCACACTTGATTTATCAAAATATAAAGTAAACGAAAAAATTCCGCTGACAATGATAGTGGACAATGAAATTTACACTTTATATGGCAGATATTTAGGCAAAGAAACCCTTGAAACCCGAAAGGGGAAAAAGTATAAAAGCCTGAAATTTTCGGTTATGCTTGTAGCTGGGACAATGTTTAAAGGTGGCGAAGATTTAACAGTTTGGGTAAGCGACGACAATAATCGTAT
>NBLH01000250.1 GCA_002084525.1 Bacteroidetes bacterium 4572_117
TTAACTCCTAACCGCCTAAAATTTAACACAAAACATAAAACAATAAGTGTCACAGAATGTTTCAAGCTGAGCTTTTGCTGAAGGTAATATCTGTAACTAAAAATTTTTATGTTCAGTTCTATGAATAATCTCGTTTTGTAAATCTTCGCCCAAATCGTTAAAATAATCACTATAACCCGCCACACGTACTATCAAATCGGTATGTTTTTCAGGATGTTTTTGTGCATCACGTAAAGTGTTTGAATCAACTACGTTAAATTGAATATGGTGACCATCCATACGAAAATAACTACGTATCAGCGAAGAAAGTTTTCCAATAGCTTCTTCACCTTCAAAAAAATCAGGGGCAAAACGTTGGTTCAGCAAAGTTCCGCCCGTGCGGATATGGTCAATTTTTGCAGCAGATTTTAGCACCGCTGTAGGCCCTTGTTTGTCGGCACCTTGAACAGGCGAAATCCCTTCAGATAATGGTATACCTGCTTTCCTTCCATCAGGTAAAGCACCAATAACGCTACCAAAATATACATGGCTGGTTGTTGGCAAAAGGTTAATCCTGAATTTTCCTCCCCTTGCTGTTGGCCTGCCGTTTATTGAATCGTAAAAAATATCAAAAATCTTTGAAAGGTATTTGTCATTATAATCCTTAGCATTTGTAATACAATCATCAATAATTAACGATAAAAATGGGGCTGGTAAATTTTTGGCAAAAAGCCTTTCAATAATATTATTCCCTTTAATTTTTATATCCGCAAAATAGTTTTCTTGCTTTTTATAGGCAACCATTAGCTCATCCATAGACTTAAAATTGTTGGCATTGCCGGTTTTTAGCCCAATTTGTTTACCCGTAAGCTTATCAAAGCCATTATTCAATGTAATTTCAAGAATTTTTACCAAATTAAAATAACCCGTAAGTATGTAGCTTTCAGTACCAAAAGCACCACTTTCAATGCAGCCGCTCGCACCTCCATTTCGGGCATCTTCAATAGATTTTCCTTGGCGTACAAGTTCCTGTATAATTGTATCGGTATTAAAAATAGATGGTTGCCCAAAGCCAGTTTTTATAATTTTCAAAGTACGCCTTAATAATTTTTCAGGGCTTTTTTTACTAACTTGCACCATTGAACCGGGTTGCAACAAACGCATTTCCTCAATCACATCTAACACAATGTACGACAGCTCGTTAATAGCGTTTGAGCCATCTGTTTTTAAGCCACCAACATTGATTAAAGTAAAGTCGGTATAAGTATTGCTTTCTAATGCGGTAACCCCCATTTTGGGTGGTGCGGGATGATTGTTAAACTTAATCCAAAATGCTTGCAAAAGTTCAACCGCTTGTTCTCTTGTTAAGCTGCCATCTTCAATACCTTTTGTGTAAAAAGGGTATAGGTGTTGATCCAACCTGCCCGGGTTAAAAGAGTCCCAAGGGTTTAATTCAGTAATTACCCCCAAATGTACAAACCAATAATATTGCAAAGCCTCATGAAAATTTTGTGGCGCATTTTCAGGTACATTGCTGCATACCTCAGCTATTTTTAACAGCTCCGCTTTTCTATTCGCATCTGGCTCATTTGTGGCAAGTTTGTGTATTTTTTCTACGTTGCGTTTTGCATACATTATAATTGTATCGGCAACTATTTCCATTGCTTTCAGCTCCTCATGTTTATCATAGGCCTCAGGGTCATTAAAATAGTCGAGCTTTGAAATACTATCCCCGATATCTTTTTTAATATCTTTCATGCCCTTTCCGTAAATTTTATTTCCGGCTACTGTATGCCCGGGCGCCCTTTGCTCCTGAAATTCAGTAAAAATACCTGCATAGTATGCATCAAGCCATTCCGGCGACATTACTTTCATTATTTTGTCGCGGTTGTTCTTCCCTTTCCAATAAGGGATGATAATATCCTTGTAAACCTGTTTGCTTTTTTCATCAACTTTAAATGAAACTTTAGGTCGTGTATCTAAAATTTCTAAATCCTTTATGGAATGTAAACTTACTTCGGGGTATGTAGGTGTTGCTTTTGGTTCAGGCCCTCTCTCACCTATAATCAACTCATATTCACCAATATACAATTTTTTATTTTTCATGATATATTTAAAGCTCAAAGCCCTGCGAACCGGGCTTGAAACTTCATAGGCAATATCGCTCTTATAAAATTCAGTTAACAACAATGCACGTTCAACAGATAATTTATTGATTGCATTTAAACTTTTCTCCCTGAGTTTTTCTATTCTTTTGTTCATATAAAAAAGATAAAAGACAAAAGGAAAAAGAATAAAGTAGGGAAATATTTTATCTTCCCACTTTTGCCTTGGTTTGTTTAATTTCCTATACTTACTTTAAACCCTATATCCTCAAATTCTTTTTTTAAAGCGGTTAAGTCTTGTTTTGGTATTGCTTTTACAGCCTTCATTTTATTGCTCATTTTTATTTTTTCATATTTATAATTAGCAATATTATGGTAGGGCAATAAGCTAATTTTACGTATATTTTCAAGTGATAATAAAAACCCCTTTATTAAAATAATATTTTCTGCCGTATCAGTAATATGCGGGATTACTGGAAAACGGATAATTACATTCTTTTGGGCCTGATTTAAGTACTTTAAGTTTTGTAGGATTAATTTATTAGGGACACCGGTATATTTTTTGTGTTCCGTACCATCAATAAGTTTTAAATCGTACAAAAACAGGTCAGTTTTTTCAGCTACTTGCTTAAAAATTGTAGTATTTGCAAATCCTGAAGTATCAACAGCTGAATGGATACCGGAATCTTTACAGCCACCTAATAATTCAATTAAAAACTTATGTTGCATTAATGGTTCGCCGCCCGAAAAAGTAACCCCACCGCCTGATTCGTCATAAAAAATACTGTCCTTTTCAATTTCATGCATTACTTGCTGAACAGACATCACTTTACCAATAGTTTCTTCTTGCCTAAAGCTAAGCCCATCCAAAACATTTTCGCGAATTGCGGCTTCTGTTTTAACATCTTGGCTTTCAGGGTTATGACACCACCAACAGCTAAGTGGGCAGCCTTTAAAAAATACAGTTTGCCTTATACCCGGCCCATCGTGAACCGTATATCGTTTAAAACTAAATATCATAGCTTTTAATATTCCGGAATTCATAATAGCGGTTTTATTAAATTCAGAAATTGAAATGCTTTTTACATGGCAAAAAACAGATAAGTACCCAGACAAAATTAATAATATAATTCTAATTTGATATTTTAATTAGGAATCGCACTACTAGTCAGGGTTTACATATAAAAAAGCACTGGTGCTTATTGGTAAAAAATCAAAAAAAAGGTGGGAAATATAAGCATCAACAAATTAGGCATTCGAATAAATGTTTGTAATAACGGCTATAAATATTTATAAACATATTAAACTGCATATTGCAAACTTAAATATAATCTATCAACAATTGGCTTTTTAAATAATCAATAAAATCAGTAGTCATTTTTTCAATAATATTGTTATAAATACATTTGTCAAAAGTGCACAAAGGTTTTTCCATTTCGCATTTGGTATAAGCCAAATTGCCTTCAATAGCTTCGTAAATATCTAAAAAGCTTATATCTTCAGGTTTTGATTTCATAAAAAAACCACCTAATGGCCCCCTTACCGAATCAACATAATCAACTTTTGCCAACCTTAAAAGTACTTTGGCCACATGGTGTTTTGAACCATGTATCCTGTTTGCAATTTTGACTGCACTCAATGGTTTATCAGAGCGTACTATCAAAATCATAGCATGAAATGCTATTGAAGCTGCTTCTGATATGTTAACTATTTTTGACAATTGTTATTTATTTTATACCTGAACGCACAAAAGTATAAATTATTCACCAATAACTTCAATAAATTGAAAATTTCATAAATTAATGCCTGAATAAAGTCAATGTTTTTGTTAAATCTAATTTGTCCATCCGTAAAGTCATGCATTAACAAAAATAGTAAAGGCTTCGTTTTGTTAATTAATGATTATCACTTTATTATAAAGCTCGTATTTTTGCAAACTGACCGAAGCCTTCACTTTATGGATAGACACTTCTATACTATTATTCTATGAAACTTTGTTTTTAGGGCATTTTTCAAAATACCACAATAGTAGTTAACAAATATATCTAATACTTCATACAAGGGGATACCAATCCCATAAAACAAAGTTTTTCTCAATAAATTATCAATATTGGTTATGCTGCTATCGAAAGGATATTATCCCCTTCCACCCTTTCCAACAGCATTTCTAACCAATCCTTTTCTTGTTTTTTTCCTGTTAATATTTCCACAGGTGTTTTCCCTTTTCTTTTCCCCGCAAGGGCTATGCGTATATTTTCTTCGGCATTCTCCCTGTTGCGTGGGTTGCCGTCCTTATCAAACACTTGCGGGTTGTTTATTATACAAAGATAAAGGAATTTACACGTCTCATAAAGCATTATTGTCTCACCGGCATTTTTTTCCGCTTCAAAATATGCACCCATCCTTTTTTGCAATACCTGTTCAGATTTTGCCGAACCAAATATTGCTATCGACCCATTTCCCAAGCCGGTGGGCAACGGCGTGGAATGTGTCAGGTTGCCTGTTGATTCCGGGAAAGGCCGTACCGGTTGCCGAGCATATACCTTGCCCTTCGTCGCTGACCACCAAAACCTTTGAGCTTGTTGAAATGGTTTACCCAATCTTCTGTTTTTCTCGACCCTGACAATTCTATCCTCAATATGGCCGAACTTAACGGGTCGACAGAGATTAAAATAGGGACCGAATGTGAAAACATTTCGTCAACCGCTAAATAGACATACGTTATTGCACCATTGCCAAAATAATAAGTATTAGGCAAATATTTACCGATTTTTTTTAGTTGCTGGCTTATTGTCCCCACAGAATTATTTTTCAAACCCATCTTTTTCATCATATTTGAAATGGAAGGGATGCTGCATTTCCCCTCCAACCTGAGCATGAGGGCATATTCTAGCGATTTCATTTTTGTCCCCACTATAAGCTCCTTTTTTGAGGGGGGCTTTTCCACACAGAAACAACCTTCAATTGCCACATTGAGCTGTGATTGGAGCATGTAAACAAAGGTCCTTGATATTGCATATTTTTTTGCCAATTGGGTGATTGCCCCCCACCTATTATCCATTAATGCAACAAATGCTATTAACAAGCTAAGCTCCAATGTCAAACGCTCTTTTTAATTGGCACATATAACAATTTTATTTAACTTTACAAAATGAAACACGAAAAAAACAAACCAGGCAGACCAGTTGATATATCCGGGATTGACCCATATGTATTAAATAATTGGATAAAGCAAGACAAGGCCAGATGGGATGCAGTTAAATGCCAAGCATTAATTGCCCTTTCCGAAGGTGTAAGTGTTACAGAAGTCTGTAATGTGCTAAACGTAACAAGGGAAAGTGTAAGGCTTTGGCGGATATGCCTTAAAGAAAAAGGCCTTCAAGGGCTTGTTGCAAATAAAAAGAAAGGGAAAGTGTCGAACTTGACCAATCAGGTGAAGGAAAACCTTCGAAAAGCTCTCTCTGTTGAACCGGTAAAGTTGGGATATGACGGAAATAAATGGACTGGGAGATTTGTTTGTAGATATTTAAAAGATAAATGGGGGATTGACATTGCGGTCAGGACAGCCCAGAACTGGGTGAAAATAATTAAAAATTTGTAAATTTGTAAACTGGATTTTGAAAAATGCCGTATTTTCTACACGAACTGTTGCCGTCCAGCTTTTCAAATGTGTATCCAGACCAATATAAATATTATGTCCGGTAAAGTCCATTCTTTTTTTAACTTTGTTTTCCATATTTATAATTTTAAAAGGTTTGAGCAGCTAATTTAAAAAAAACTGTTGGAAACTTTTCGAATTACAAACATAGGGGCTA
>NBLH01000040.1 GCA_002084525.1 Bacteroidetes bacterium 4572_117
TTATGCCGCTGTAAAGGATATTTGATATTTATTGGCTTTAGCCAAAACTATTGTAAAATTTTGGCTAAAGCCTAAAAACTACCTTGTACTTGTATTCCGTAGCATTACCTGTCCCGTCCTTCAACGGGAAATGCTACGGCTAATTATTATCCCAGACTATTTAAACCAGAGTCTTTACATGATTGTAATACGCTGATTATCATCACAATAACCAAACCCATAAAACTTTGGCAAAGTTATCATTTTCAGTCACTTACAAAAATGCGCCGAACTATCGTAAATATAATAATTCATTATATCCGCTCAATAACCATTGCATGCCCATGTCCCCCTGCTGCACAAGCTGCAAGTATTGCAAATTGTTTATCTTCATAAATTAGGCGGTTTGCGGCAGTTGTAAGTAATCTAGCCCCGGTTGCACCAAATGGGTGGCCTAAAGATAATGAGCCCCCCCATATATTAAGTTTTTCAATAGGTATTTCGCCAAACTTCCCTTTTAAACCCAAATTATCTTTACCAAAGCTATCAGAATTTAGCGATTTTAAAACTGCCAACACCTGTGCGGCAAAAGCTTCATGAATCTCAAATACATCAATATCGCCAAGGCTTAAACCTGCAAGCTTAAGCACTTTTGGAATTGCATAAGCCGGTCCCAAAAGCAATTCCTTTTTTGGGTCGCGGCCTACAAATGTATATGATTTTATCCTTGCTTTTGGCTGATAACCAAGCTCTATGGCTTTTTCTTCCTCCATTAATAAAACTGCTCCTGCACCATCGGTTAAAAACGATGAATTGGCTGCCGTTAAAGTCCCGTTTCTTTTATCAAATGCCGGACGGAGCTTTGCTAACTTTTCAACAGAACTATCAGCCCGATATGTATTATCCTCAATAACAGTTTTATATTTTGGTAAAGTTTCCACTTTTGCTATTTCATTTGCCAAAATGCCCAATTCAGCCGCCTTTGCAGCAAGTTTATGCGAGCGTACGGCATATTCATCTTGTTCTGCACGTGTAATATTCAGTTTTGCGGCAAGCAGGTCAGCATCCTGCCCCATTGATAACCCTGTTGTAAATTCCGTAATATCTGGCACATCCGGTTTAAAATCTGACAAACGTAAACTACTTACAAATTTTAATGTATCACCAAAATTTTTGATTTTGCGTGCATTAAATAGTTTTTTGCGCATTTTTTTATTAAAAGCAATAGGAATATCAGAAACACTGTCAGTTCCCCCGGCAATGGCAACATCAATACTGCCAAGCCTAATCATATCAGCTGCATGCGAAATAGCGACATTGGCCGAGATACAAGCCTGTGATACTGTATGTGCGGGTGTAAATGGCGAAAGCCCTGCAATTAAGGCCGATTCGCGGGCTACATTTGGGGTACGGATATTATGTATTACCGTACCCATTATTACTTGTTCAATCTGGCTAGTTCTTATTGCGGTTTTATGCATAAGGTTTTTTATTGCCGCTGCCCCCAACTCGTATGCCATCATATCTTGGTAATCGGTTCCTGATCGTAAAAACGGTGTTCGTACACCATCAACAATTACTACATTCCTTAATTTATCATTCATATTTTTTATATTATTATGTTGTAAAACTTTGCTAAAAAAACAAAGTTTTACGAAATACGATTAGTACTAGTGTGTTTTAAGCTAAATAAAAATCAGTTAAATCAGTGTTATCAGCGTTCCTATTTTTTGTTTGTAGCGAAGCTACGCTAAGATTTTTAATATTTTTTCAGTTTGACCAATTTTAACTCTTTAAAATCAAAATCGGGATTTGGGATATCAATTTCAACCCTTTTTACTTTTGCGCTTATTATTAATTATCTCCTTTTTTTTATTTATATGTTACACCTTTACTATATTTACAGCAAAATACCAAAAGCAGGCATATTTTAGGGTAAATATTCATTTTTTTGATTTTTAATACTCCCATCTGTTTTTTTTAGTGATAAAATTTGTTTTTTTACAAAATAATTGAAAATTTTGCCTGAAAGATATAAATTTTAAAGAAATTTTACTACTTTAATTTTTTGAATTGAGATTTTAGTATTAAAAGATATATATTTGTAAAAAAAACAATTACTATATGGCGCTTAACTTTAATAAAATAAAAGGACTATTCATTGTTGATGATGATGAAGATGTGGTTATCAAAAAAACAACCGAAAAAAATAAAGAAACCAAAAAACCGGACATAAAAACAAAAACCCCGCTAACGAAAACACCCAAAACCAATATCAGCAGTGGTTCTAGTTCTACACAAACAAATAATCCAGGAAAAGGTGATTTTAACAAACAAATATTTGAATCGTTAACAAAAGCAATTGCCGATGCAAATTTACCCGGTGAGGATTATTTGGAATTTATGAGTGCTTTGCAGGCAATGAAAGGCATTGATTTAGATGAAAAAATAAAAATGCAAACTGTTTTAGCTACTTTATCAACCAAAGGTTTAACTATTCAGAAAATTATTGAAAGTGCCGATTATTACATGAAAGTGCTTGAAAATGAGAAGGAAAAGTTTAAACAAGCAATGATTAGTCAAACTCAGGGCAAAGTTGGTAACAAACATAAACAAATAAAAAATCTTGAAGATCAAAACATTAAAAAAGCAAATCAAATAAAGACCTTGACTAATGATATAAATAAAAATACTGTGCAAATTGGTAAAATTAAAAAAGACTTAGAAACTGCTGATTTAAAAATAAAATCAACCGAAAATAATTTTAATGTAACATATGCGCATGTTGCTAACCAGATTAAAAACAAAGTAGAAAAAATTAAAACTTTAATAAATAATAAATAATGGAGGATATAAATAAACAAAAAATGAAAAGCTTCTGGAAAAGACCGGAAGGGGTAGCCGGGGCTATTTTTTTAATAGGGCTTGCAGTTGTATTTGTAATGTTTTCAATGCCTATTTTGGCTTTTATCCAAAGCTTGCTTACAAGCCTTATTACTACAATTGCATTATTTGTAGTTTTAGGAATAATGGTTTATGTAATACTTGATCCGAAATTTAGGGCTTTGATATGGTATGCATACAAAAGTGTAATGCGTTGGATAACCGGTTTGTTTGTCCAAATTGACCCGATAGGTATCCTAAAATCATATATCGAGTACTTATACAACAACCTAAAAGAGATGAATGCCCAAATTGCAAAATTAAAGGGGCAGATGTCAAAAATGTCGCGTTTGATCGATAAAAATAAAAAAGAAATGGAAAGCAACCTTAAAATGGCAGAACAAGCCAAGAAAAAAGGCAATATGGAGCTGGTTGCAATTAATACACGACAATATGGACGACTGAAAGACACAAACCAAAGATACACGAACCTACTGAATAAAATACAGTTACTATACAAAGTCCTTTCAAAAATCCATAAAAATTCAGGCTACCTGATTAAAGATACCGAAAATGAAGTAAGGATGCGCGAACAGGAAAGAAAAGCTATCCGTGCGGGACATTCAGCCATGAAAAGTGCCATGAATATTATTAGTGGCGATCCTGATAGGAAAATGATGTTTGATATGGCAACAGAAGCTATTGTTGAAGACGTTCATAGTAAAATAGGTGAAATGGAACGGTTTATTGAAGTTTCAGGTAGTTTTATTGACAGCATTGACCTTCAAAACGGTGTTTATGAACAAGAAGGCCTTGAAGTTTTAGAAAAAATGGAAAAAGAAGGCATGTCTTTCTTGCTTGGTGATAAATCAGCAGATATAACAAATGAAAATGAAGTTGAACAAGAAATTGAACAAAAAGATATTGGGAATATAAGTAATTATTCAAATCTTTTCGACTAAAAAATTCCTGAAAACACATTAAGTAAATCTAATTTCTAAATTATAATATTATGAAATCAAAATTAACACCCTTTTCAAAATTACTAATTGTTGCCGTAGTTATTGCAAGTATTGTGGCGGCCGTAAATTATATCCCCGGATTAAAAGAAATTTTTTATCCAACAGGGCAAACATCAACTAACGATGATGCTGATGAAGACGAGGACTCCCCATCTAATGGCGACGTAATTAAAATTGGAGTTGTTACCTGGGGCGGATACGCAGGTGGGCAATATTTTAACGAAGGTTTTAAAGCAAATTCAAAATCACGCTTTTATAAAGACTACGGCTTTAAAGTTGAATTTAAAGTTCTAGACGATTTTAATGCATCGCGAAGTGCATGGAAAGCAGACGAAGTACATTTGCTTTGGGCCACCATTGATGCATTTACAACAGAAGCCGGTGGTATGTGGAATGAATTTGAACCACAGGCAATTTTTCAGGCAGACTGGTCCAGAGGTGGGGATGCCGTTGTAGTTAGGCGAGGCATAAACAAAGTTAGCGACCTTAAAGGCAAAAAAGTTGCCTTTGCAGAAATGACACCAAGCCATACATTTTTATTATGGTTATTAGACGCTGGTAATATGAAACAAGGTGATATTGAGGCAGTTAAAGTAGCTAGTGCAATTGATGCCGCCGATTTATTTAAAAAAGGACAAGTAGATGCAGCTGTTGTTTGGAGCCCAGATGATGCAGATTGTGTTGCAAAAGTTAAAGGCTCGAAAATATTACAAAATACAAAACAGGCATCAAATATTATTGCCGATGTGTTTGTTGTTAAAAAAGAATATTTAGAAAAAAACAGGCGAAAATTAGAACAATTGGTTGAAGGTTGGTTTAAAGGTTCTGCTGAAATTAATACTGACGATGGAGCTAAACAAAAGGCTGCAAAAATTCTTGAAGAAGGCTTAGGGATGCCTTACGATTTTTGTTATGATGCCATTAACAATGTAAGGCTTTGTACTTATGGCGACAATGTAAACTTTTACAACCTTAAAGGGAATTATTCAGGCGTAACCGGCGAAGACATCTATAATAAAATGGAAACCAAATACAGGAAGACTGGGTATATCACTGATAAAATCCCAAGCTGGCGTTTAATTGGGAACTCTTCATTAATTGCTTCGTTAAATATGAGTGGTGCAGAACAAGCTTCTGAAGATGGTGTAACATTCTCAGAAGTTACTGAAGATATAAAAACTGCTGAAGCAATTTCAACCAAATCGGTAAGTATCACATTCAGCACAGGATCATCAAGCCTAGACGATAACATGAAGTATATCATTGATAATGAGTTTCTTGATATTGCAAAATCGTTTGCTAACGCAAGGATTAGGATAGAAGGGAATACAGATAACACAGGTAGCAGGGCAACAAACCGGGCTTTATCGTTAAAAAGGGCACAAGCTGTTGTTAACTACCTTATAAACGAGCATAATTTTTCTAAAAACAGGTTTATTGTTATTGGTAACGGACCTGATAAACCTGTGGCAAACAACAACACTGCCGAGGGTAAAGCCAAAAACAGAAGAACCGATTTTGAATTAGTTGGAAAGTAATAAATTGTTTTGTTGTTGGGAACTTTTTTCACATCATTACCATAACAGGATATTAAAACAATATAAGTTTTTGAAAATACTTTGCCTCATTATTAATACTACTTTACTATGAAGAAACTTTTTAAAATTGGTGGCGAAATACCCAAAAGGACTTCCCTTATTATTGAAATAGCAGGACTGATTTTCTTTATCCTACTTTGGTGGTTGCTTACTCACCCGTTTGATAGTTTATCGGTTGAATTCAATGCCGATAATGGTACAGGCCCATATAAATTTGAATGGACGGGGCCAGAAGGGTTTAATCAAATTACAGAAAATGGAAATGGCAGATTAAAAGGTCTAAATCCAGGTGAATACAAAGTTGTTTTAACAGACAGCCTTGGTGAAAAAATTGAAACGTCAATCAACATTTCAGCAAAAACAGGTGATACCACTATTATATATCCAAAACAAACAATTTATTCGCCTGAAAATGAAAACGAACACATTCCATTAGGTATAAGGATTGATGCTGTTACAAAAAGTTCTGTTATTGACAAAGCAATCCTTCCTTCACCAATTGCTGTTTTATCTTCCTTAAAAGAGTTGCATTTTGAAAATTTCCTGATAAAAAATGCCTTTATATCAATAAAATTAAATATTTTGGGCTATATCGAAGCAATTGCTTTGTCTCTGTTTATTGGTTTCATTATTGGGCTGGTACCTTTTTTCCGCAGTTTATGGCGTAGATATATTGATGCTATAAGATTCGTACCACTGGCAGCAGTTACCGGTTTATTTATTGCTTGGTTTGGTATTTATATGGATATGAAAGTGCAGTTCCTTGCCTTTGGTATTTTTGTTTTTCTTGTCCCTGTGGTTGTTCAGCGTATTGATGAATTAGATAAGGTATACTTGCAAACTTCATACACATTAGGGGCAACAGATTGGCAAACCATAAAAAATGTTTACTGGCCTAGTGTAACTTCTCGGATTATTGACGACATTAGGGTATTAACGGCAATTTCGTGGACATATATTATTGTAGCTGAGCTTGTTAACACAGAAGAAGGTGGACTAGGCGCTTTAATTTTCAAAGCACAACGCTCAAGTAGGTTAGATAAAGTTTTTGCTATATTGCTTCTGATTATCCTTATTGGTTTTATTCAGGATTTAATTTTCTCGTGGTTAGATAAAAAGTTATTCGCTTTTAAATACCAAACAAAAAACAGGCACTAGTTTTTATAAATTTAAGGTATTCACTAATAAATTTTAATTATGCAACTCACATTACAAATACCTGACATGTATTTTGTAAATCATAAAAAAGAAAATATAAAAAAGCAGATAAAACTTTATACTGCCCTAATGATGTTTCGTTCTGGGCAGGTATCTGCAGGAGCTGCTTGCGAAATTGCAGAAGTCGATAGGTACAAATTTATTGAAGAATGTAAGAAATATGATGTTCCTGTAATAGATTACCCAATTGTTGATGTAGAAAATGAAATACAGCAATATCAAAACTTGGTAAAATGATAATTATTGCTGACACATCTGCTTTAATTGCTTTGTCAACATGCAATGCTCTACATTTGTTGGAAGCCTTGTTTGAAAAAATAGCAGTTCCTAAGTTGGTTTACGACGAATGTGTTATTGTAAATAAATCTCAGTCAGAGAAACTTCTTAATTTTTTATGTAACAGAATAGAACTAGTAGAAAATACAAAGATATTAGATTTGCCATCAAATTTGGGGCAGGGTGAAATATCTGCAATGCTTTTATATAAAAAAGTAAATGCTAATTATTTACTTATTGATGACAATAGGGCAAGAAAAATCGCCAAATATAACGACATTAACATAGTTGGTTCTTTAGGGATTTTGTTAATTGCAAAGCATAAAAAATTAATAAAAAAAATTACACCCTTTATCAATATGTTGGAAGAATCAGAAATATATATTAGTAAGCAATTAGTTCATAAAATAAAAAAATTGGCTAAAGAATAAAAACAAAAAACAGGCACTAATATGGTAACATTTACAAATACAGAGCTACCGGATATTTTAGAAATTAGAAATGCTAACCATAGTTATGATGGTGGCAAATCTTTTATATTGAAAGACTTCAACCTTCTTGTTGAAGATAAACCAGACCAAGGCCAATTTGTTGTTATACTTGGCCCATCGGGTTGTGGCAAGTCTACGGTTCTTAGGTATCTTGCTGGATTACAAGAACCAACAAGCGGCGAGGTCTTTATAAAAGAAAAACTAAGAACAAACGATGACAGGATTGGGATGGTTTTTCAACAATATTCTTCGTTTCCATGGATGACGGTTTTGGAAAACGTTGAAATTGGCTTAAAATATAAAGGTATCCCAAAGAAAGAAAGACGGGAAAAAGCAATGGAGATGATCCAAATTGTTGGCCTCGAAGGGCACCATAAAAAATATGCCCAATATCCAAGTCTTTCAGGTGGGCAACTTCAACGTGTAGCTATTGCCCGCAGCTTACTGGTAAATCCCGAAATAATACTAATGGACGAGCCATTTGGCGCTTTAGATACCAATACTCGCTTAAAGATGCAGGATTTCCTTATTTCTGTATGGGAAAAAGTACACCCGACCATAGTTTTGGTTACACATGATATTTCTGAAGCTGTATATTTGGGCGACGATGTTTATATTATGTCACCGGCACCAAGTAAAATTATAGAACATGTACGAATTGACCTGCCTTTTGACCGTGATAAAGAAATTAAAAGGGATGCCCGTTTTACAGAACTAGTTTTTTATTTAGAAGACCGTATGATGAGTTTTGAAATATAAGCACTAAGTGCTATGAGTACGGTCTAAAAACTAAAAATTTGCTCAAATATCCAAATTGAAAATAGTCGAACAAAGCCGTTGGCTATTCAGGCATTTATCACGCCTGAACCTATTAATTCGTCACCATTATACCAACTTGCAAACTGTCCGGCAGTAATACCTCTTTGTTTTTCTTCAAAAACAATATACAAGCCTTCAGCTTTCATAACCAGCTTTCCTTTCTGAAGCGGTTGCCTATACCTGTGCCTTATCATGTACTCCCTTTCTTCATCAATGGCCATAAGCAAATCTTCCCTAATGAAATGTATTTCTTCTTTGCGGATAAAAAGCCCATTCCTATATAATCCCGGATGATCTTTCCCCTGGCCAAGGTAAATAATATTGTTGTCAATATCAGTAGCAATAACAAAAAGAGGCAATGGTTTACCACCAATATTTAAGCCTTTACGTTGTCCAATTGTATAATAATGAGCACCTTGGTGTGTCCCAATTTTTACTCCGTCATTTTTGTTGTAAATAAAGGGCTTTGAAAGTTCTTTAAGCTCATGTTCAGTTCCAGTATATTTTGTTTGCTGTGGCTTATCAAAATGTTCAACCGGTATTTCAATAACATCACCTTTTTTAGGGCTCAACTTTTGTTGAAGAAAAACAGGTAAATCTACCTTACCAACAAAACAAATCCCCTGCGAATCTTTTTTATCTGCCGAAGCAAGTTTAAGTTTTTTTGCAATTTCCCTAACCTCGGGTTTGCTTATGTCGCCCAACGGGAATAAACTTTTGGCAAGTTGTTTTTGGTTTAACTGGCATAAAAAATAGCTTTGGTCTTTATTCAAATCAGCCCCTGCCAATAACCGGTATATTTCCTTACCATCTTTTTCAATTTCAGATTTACGGCAATAGTGCCCGGTTGCTACAAATTCAGCACCAAGCTTAAAAGCCTCATCCAAAAAAACATCGAATTTTATTTCACGGTTACAAAGCACATCAGGATTTGGGGTCCTGCCTTTTTCATATTCAGAAAACATATAGTCAACAACCTTTTTCCTGTATTGCTCGCTTAAATCAACAGTTTTAAAAGGGATATCTAGTTTTTTTGCAACCAATTTTGCAAACATCAAATCATTATCCCAGGGGCAGTCCCCGGTCAACACACCTGTGGTATCGTGCCAATTTATCATAAACAAAGCAGTAACATCGTGCCCTTGTTGTTTAAGCAACCATGCCGCCACGCTTGAATCTACCCCTCCTGATAAGCCCAAAACAATTTTTGCCATTTCCTAGCTCCTATTTTCTGTTTTTTTTAAATTTTCAAGTATATGGACTAATCCAATAAGCAGTTCTTTTTTGTTTTCTTCAATATTATTGATTTCAAACTTTAAAGCAGCTATCGAATTATCTACCATTTCAGCATCAATTTTAGTTTCAATGTTTTCGATTACGGTAAAGGCCTCAAAACATTCCTCAAAATCACCTTTAATAAACATTTCAACAAATACATCAACATACATGCTAAAATCGATAGTCGACTGCCAACAAACCTGTAAAAGGTCTTTGTGAATAATTGCATATTTATCTGACTTAATGCCCTTTACAATTCCATCTGCGGCACTTTGATATTTTAAATCAAAAAGTAATTTTAATATTGATTCCTTAACTTTTTCATCTTTATGTGTTGCTAATATCTCTATTAAAAATGGGACAACGTTTTTATTACCCGTATTCCTTAATTTATTGATAGTAAATAGCACTTCTTCAGTCTTGCTACTCAATAATCTTTTGATTATTAATTTATTTTGTTTTGTTTCATCCATTTGAAAAATATTGTTTAAATTGCAAAATTAAAAATTACTTTTAAAATCTTATAAAATGAAGCATATATCTGATACCTGCATTAAAATAAAGTATCTAATTAATGGGGGAATTGCCCAAAATAGCTTACAAAATAACTTAAGCATTGTTAAATGTACTATTACTGAGCATTTTTTCAATAAACATAACGCAAAAATACCTGTTTTTATAAAGATAAAATCAAAATTAACGAATATTTTTGCGATATACCTCCTTTTTATAGCTTTTGGGATAATAGGCTGCAATGGAAACACGTCAACAGAAAACGAATTTGAAATTGAAACTAAAGGCAGTAATAAGATATTAAAGTCTGTAAGTAAGGTTTTTGAAACGCTTCCATCACCTATTGAAACTTCAAAACTAATTATTCAGGCTGATGTTAAGTTTAACTATAAAATTCTAAACCCCGTTAAAAACGTACCCTATTACGAATCAAGCAAAAGTTTAGCCTTAAACCTTGGTATTTATTGTGCAGATATGAGCTATATAAGTTACTATGACCAGAAACAATTGACCTTGGAATACCTTTCTGCCATAAAAACACTTGCAGACAATCTTGGGATTATTCAGGTAATGAATAAAAGCGATATAATAAAACTTGAGGATAATATTTACAACCAAGATAGCATCCGGGTGATTGTTGAAGATCTTTTTTTTAATTCCGGCGAATACCTGAATGAGAATAACCGACCTGAAATGGCATTGTTAGTACAAGTTGGTGGTTGGATTGAAGGCTTATACATTGCTATGCAATTAGCTACGCAGTCTATTCAAATTAATAAAGAATTGGTTGATAGGATTGTTGAACAACGGGAATCGCTTGACCGTGTAGTAGAGTCGTTAAAAAATTATTCAGACAATCCTTTGGTTTTTAATGTTTATAACGATATGTTACAATTGCAAAATATATATAACAAAACTATAATCCCTGAGCAAGACACTATGCCTCAAACAACAAAAAGTTTAACAAGTAAAGCTAACGCAAAAGTAACACCTGAAATATTTATTAGCCTGTTTAAAGAAATAAATAAAATTAGAAACGATTACACACAATAAGCATTTATTGTGTGTCCTTAAAATCAGCATTATTGCTTGAATAGTCGGAGTGTGATTTTATAGTTAACTGAAAATATGTAAATTATAAAACTTTTCATTTTACAAAAAGAGTCGCGCCCCGACTTTATGGACAATATCTAATTAGAAATTCATCTGATATTAATTCTGACATTACAATAGTTCAGTGCATTTTTGAAAGGGGGGGGGTGATAATCAGCAAATTAGGACACCATCAGATGATTATAGATGTTGCTGATTATTAGCGTGTTACTTTTTTATTCGTGCATTCCCCGAAAATTCGGGACAGGCTGTGGCAAAAATATAACGAAGTATTAACTTTATGGACAGGCACTAATAATGGTTGTTTTTAGAAATAAATAGATTGTGTGGATAATTAACTATTTTATGAAACAGATTTATTATAAAGAAAATAAGCTACTACGGTTTTTAGATAAATTTACTGATTTTATTTTTTTGTTTTTATCAATAATTGTTTTTATTGCTTATGCCCCAACATATGCAATCGGACAACAAATAAATAAAAGACCGCAAATAGGGCTTGTTTTAAGCGGTGGTGGAGCAAAAGGTGTAGCACATATCGGTGTTTTAAAAATTCTGGAAAAACATAAAATTCCCATTGATTATATTACAGGGACAAGCATGGGTAGCATAATAGGTGCATTATATGCTATAGGTTATACTGCTGATGAAATTGAAATAATTGCACGGGATATTAATTGGGCAGAAGTATTTGAGGGAAATATCAGTAGACGGGTTATATCTGTTGAAGAAAAAGCCGAAGCTGATAAATATTTGCTTGAGTTTTCTCTTAATAATGGAAAAATAGTTTTACCAAAAGGGGTAATATCCGGACAGAAGCTTGAAATGTTATTGGCTAAATTAACCTGGTCGGTACATGGCATAAATGATTTTTCAAAATTGCCGATACCATTTAAATGCATTGCAACCGACATAGAAACAGGTAACGCATATGTGATAGATAAAGGTTATTTGCCAGATGCTTTACGTGCCAGCATGGCAATACCTTCTGTTTTTACACCCGTTGAAATTGATAACAAACTGCTTGTTGATGGTGGAATTGTACGTAACCTACCAGCTTCTGATGTGAAAAAAATGGGGGCAGATATTATTATCGGGGTAAATGTTGGCTCGCCTTTGTACAAAAAAGAGGAGTTAAACTCCATGCTATTGATAATGGACCAGGCCGCAAGTTTTCGTAATGCAATACTTACAGAAGACGAAAAAAAATTATGTAACATATTGATATCCCCAAATATTAAAGGATATAGCGCCGCAAGCTTTGATGCGATTGATTCTTTGATTAATAACGGTAAAAAAGCAGCTCTAAACAAAGAGCAAGAAATAATTCAACTTGCTGAAAAATTAAAAAATTACAGTAAAATTGCAAACTTAAAAATAAGGCCAACATCTTTACATTCAATTTTTATAAACAAAGTTCAAATTGAAGGGATAAATAAGGTTTCGTTAAAACTAATAAATAACAGGTTAAACATCAAGGACTCGAGCTGGGTTGATTTAAAAAGTATTGAAAAAGGGGTAGATCATGTTTTTGGGACTAAATTTTTTGATAAGGTCAACTATCGGATTATTCAAAGAGGGAACAAAAACATCCTGATAATCAGGGTGTATGAAAAACCCTTTTCACAAATTAGGATAGGTGCGAATTATAACACATACATGAATGCGTCGCTATTGTTAAATGGGAGTTTTAGGAATGTTATTGGCGATGGTTCAAAATTAATTATAGGTGGCAAACTGAGCATGACACCCGAGGCTTCTATTGATTACTCTATTTTCACTAAATTAAAACCTAGTATTGGCATTAGGACACAACTTGATTATTTTGGCCTATCTGAAAAGCTTTACCTGAAAAGTGATTCTGTTAAGCTAAATCTGAGCAGGCACGATTTTAGTGCCAAATTGGCTATTGTTTCCTCATTATCAAATTCTGTTTATATTGCGGTTGGCCCCGAAATTACTTACAAAAGTTTTGACCTGGAAAAATATATTGAGGATCAGTATACTCGCAACCTAACTTTTTTCCAGCTTTTCGGAGAGCTTTACATCGATAATTTTGATAGGACTATATACCCAAATAAAGGAGTAAATATCAATATAAAAGCTAATTATATTGTTGATCAACTTAGGGATATTGATTATCCGTATGATAAAAACTATTGGAAATTTAGTGCGGCTATAAAAAGGCACATCCCGCTTGGAAAAAAACTTAACTTAAACTACGAACTGTATGGTGCGACTATCTTGGCAAACGATGTGTTTTTAGGCGACTATTACTATTTTGGGGGCGATTTACAATATAAGAGACATATTTTTCCGATGACAGGTTTCCGTTTTATGGAGTTTGCAACAAAAAACCTATTAATTGGTGGCTTAACTTTAAGATTTGAACCATGGAAAGATAAATTCATTTTTATACATACAAATGGAGCTTTTAAAAACGATGAAACAGATTTACTTATTAACGAAAACAATTTTCTATTTGGCACAGCAATTGGAATTGGAACAAGCACAATTATAGGCCCCCTAGAGGTAAGGTTTAGTAAAAACAACCAAAACAAAAGGATTATGGGTTGGATACAATTAGGGTATTATTTCTAGTAGTGAGATACCTAATGTTTGGTATAAGTACACAAACAAAATTAATTGTATCTTTATTTTTACGCAACTTGCATATTGTAAGATATTTGCACCAGTGCACAAGCAACATTAAATAGCACTTAGTGCTTATGATAAAACTTTGCAAGTCATAAAGTCTAGCAAAGTCGTGTCCTAACTTAGTAAGTTTTTCCAATTTGCTAAGTTTTGCAACACTTTTTTTCTCCTCTTTTTTGATTCGAATTAAATCCATATTTGCTAAATCTCTCAACAAAATCCTAGCTTTAGGGTTGATTATTTCTATCCATAACAGTTCCATATCGTTACTTTTCTACAAAGAGACAAATTTTTGTTTATTTAAAAGGAGAGTTATCAATTAATCAGGTAAATACAAGCGAAAACCATAACTATTGGTGCTGTAATTCGGGTAGTTATCGTTTCGGTTAGTCAAAAGGCAGTGCACTGCATAATTACCCCAAGAGCCACCTCGTAAAACATGTACAGTGCCTGAGGAAGGCCCCTTTGGGTTGGTTTGTGGGTTACTACCGTAATAAGTGTCGCTGTACCAATCGGCGCACCATTCCCAAACATTCCCGGTCATATCATAAATGCCTAATTGGTTAACACCTTTTAAACCAACTTGGTTAGTTGATGTTGCATTCCCCTCATACCAAGCAACATCACCAATAGTATTGCTTCCACTGTACAAATAATTATCGGTATAATTTGTTCCGCCCCGTGCAGCATATTCCCATTCGGCTTCGGTTGGTAGCCTACCACCATAAAACTCACAAAAACCATTAGCACCATACCAAGTCACCTCGATTACAGGAAAATCTTCCTTATCCACATCTACTATAAAGCTGCTACCATTATGGCTAATTTGGCAATCATCATCATCTATATCTAAATACTCTATCCCATCGTAACTTCCATTGGCCTGGGCATTTATTTTATTCATAAAATCGGCATACTGACCGTTTGTTATTTCGTTTTCACTTAAGTAAAAACCATCTAAAGTTACAGTGTGTGCAGGAATTTCATCGCTCGGACAATCGTCCGGCTCACCAGTACAGCCCATTTGAAAATCACCGCCACTTACAAAAATCGTTTCAATTTGAAAGCCTAAGGTTGTAAAAGTCAATTCTTCACCATATTTTGTTTGCCCATCAAAACTCACAAAAGGCCGTGCATAATATGTAGTTGCAGGTGTTAAGCCACCAATAGTAACCGTAAAACCACCTGTTTGGTTTTTGTCGCCCAAATCAATTTTATCATCGTCAATGGTAGGGTCCCGGCTAATTGCCCAACACCACCCATGATTGCTGATACCACCTTCGCCGATATCAGTTATTGTAGCTAAAACCTCAACACTGGTAACATTGATATTGTCAACATTTTGGCTTTGTATATCAACAATTCGACTATGGTAGTCGTTGCATGCAATTAGAAACAAACCCATCAAAATAGCAATAAGTATCATGCTTGATATTCGAGAATTTAGGCTTATTCCGTATTCATATATCCCTTTTGTGATTTTTTTTTCCATTTTTCTTTAAATTTTTAGCTAGAATTGAGTTCAGCTAACAAACAAAATTTTTATCATATAGCTGAGCAGTTTTTTACACCAAGCCCAGAATTATAAATTCAAAACCTATAAGTTAGGGTCAACAAAGGTTTTTTAAAAACCGGGTTATAATTAGCATAAAAATTAAACTTACTGTTGTTTAAATCGACTGTTATATCTTGTTTTTTAAGTTTATTCCATTTGCCTGTTAATGCAATATAATTTACTAGCCAAATACTTGCAGCCCCCATAGCCGTATAGACAGAGAATTTGTCAAACTCTTCAACCTCTTTATAATAATCCTCCCTTGCTAGTTCTGTATCTGCTAATTTATAATTATTATAGGCACTATTACCCTTATACCAAAAAAAACCGGATGCAATTAGGCTGCCATATCCTAAAGCCCCATAAATAAATGCTCTTTTTTTTCTTTTTAGTTTGTATAAACCGGCACCCGGCATCAAAGTAGAACGCAATAGTAACCCCGGAAAAGACAAATAATTCAAATCAACAGAAACATCAGAATAAATAATTACTTCATCGCCTTCATTATAATCCAGTTTGTCGGCTTTTATATTCCAAATTATTTGATAGTCTTCATCACCTTTAAGACTCTCATTTACATCACCAAAAATATTAATCGGATCAATGAACATCCCGTCTGCCGTCTTCATTTCAGTGGTAATATAAAAAAGTTGCTCGGGGTAGCTATTAACAATATCGTAATTAATTATTAATTCCCCCTTACTTTTTTTAATATTCGTTATTACGATATTTGTCTTTTTTTGGGCCATCAACCTATCTGTTCCACATTGATAGAAAAGAAACATCAGGCTTGCTATAAAAATGCAGATTTTCATATATTTACTTTATTGTTTCAAAGATGAAAAATTGTAATAGACAAATGTATATAAAATATAACTTTTGTCAAGATTTTTTTGGCTAAAGCAATTATCAGTAAATTTCCGGTGTTAAGCCTAATCTGTCTATGAGCCTACTGCTTAACCCAACCAACTAAGTAACTCAGGCTATTATCAACAGTATAAAACTAGTATCAAATTTTACACCATCAACAAATTTTTCTTTTAAGTATAAAACAAAACTAATATTCAAATAATATTTTTACTTTTGCCGCCTCATGAAGTATCAATTTAAAAAACTGGACAAGGTTGTTGTTTTTTCAAAATTAACAAGAAAAAACTATGCAATTTTTGCAAGCTTACACAAGGTTGTAAACATAGTGAGATTGTCTGTTGATATTTGTATATCTTCATTAAGCAAAAACAAATCAATTTTGCATTTATTTAATCAAGAAACAAGTATGGATATTCAAGAAGAATTTTCTTTGGATAAAGATGCCATACTCACTAAATATTATAAAGAGCTTTTATTCAGTTTAGTGTTAATATCGGATATCGATTCACATAATTTAAGGAGAATATAAAAAACTTTACAAAATCCATATTTTGCATACTGCAGGATATGGATTTTGTTTTAGAAACTATAGTAATGGTAAAAACATATAAACAAAAAGTATTGGATGGTGTAAAACTAAGCTATAAGGAAATTATAAACCTTAGTAACACCAACATTAAGGAAGCATTATATAAAGCTGCAGATGAATTACGTGAACACTTTTGCGGCAACACAATTGACCTTTGCTCAATTACAAATGCTAAATCAGGTGCATGTTCAGAAAATTGCAAATGGTGCAGCCAATCATCTGAATATGAAACACATATAGAAGAGTATGAAGTAGTTGATAAAGTGTCAACAGTTAAAGAAGCTCTCGGAAATTTTGCAAAAGGTGTAAAACGACACTCGCTGGTAACAAGTGGCAGGCGTGTAAATAACAAAACCCTTGATAAGCTGATACCTATTTATAAAGAAATAAAAGAAAAAAGCAAAATCAGCCTTTGTGCCTCAATGGGCTTAATAACTGAACAGCAACTGAAAAAGTTAAAAACAGAAGTAGGTATAGAACATTACCATTGCAATTTAGAAACTGCACCTTCATTTTTTAAAACTGTTTGTACAAGCCATACAATTGAAGAAAAAATTGAAACAATAAAGAATGCCCAAAAATTAGGGATAAAAATTTGTTCCGGCGGTATAATCGGTATGGGCGAAACCATGGAACATCGTATAGAACTGGCTATTACTTTGCGTGATTTAGGCGTACAATCTATTCCTATTAATGTGCTAATGCCAGTTGAAGGGACACCTTTGCAAAATGCAAAACCACTCAGCGAAGAAGAAATATTGACGACAATAGCTATTTTTAGGTTTGCCAACCCAAAAGCAAATATACGTTTTGCCGGTGGAAGGCTTCAAATTAAACCATTTCAGCGAAAAGCTTTACGGGCTGGGATAAATGCAGCATTAACAGGTGATTACCTAACAACCGTAGGTTCTAATATTGATGAAGATATAAAAGATTTTATTCAATCGGGATTTAAGATTCAGGACTCGTGAAATATAATCAGATTATAAATGTATCATGGATTTTGCTCGTAAAATAGATTGTTGTAAAAAGTCATTAAAGGCGTAAATATCGTATTGGAAGATGGCAGGGTTTTAATTGATGGGATGTCAAGTTGGTGGTCGGTTATTCATGGCTATAACCATCCACAACTAAACGGGGCATTAAAAAAGCAGACAGATGATATGGCCCATGTTATGTTTGGTGGCTTAACCCATAAACCTGCTATTGAGTTGGCAGAAAAACTACTCGACATAGTGCCAAAAGGTTTAACGAATATTTTTTATAGCGATTCTGGCTCGGTAGCAGTTGAAGTTGCAATGAAAATGGCTTTGCAATATTGGTATTCATTAAATAAAAGTACAAAAAACACATTTGTTACAATAAAAAACGGTTATCATGGCGATACCTGGCATGCTATGTCAGTTTGCGACCCGGAAACCGGTATGCATCATATTTTTAATAACAAATTACCTAAGCAATATTTTTTACCGGCGCCAACATCAAAATTTGGCGGTGAATTTAGTCCTGACGACATAAAACCAGTAGAGAAATTACTTGAAAAAGAAAGCAACAATATAGCAGCATTTATTTTAGAACCAATTGTACAAGGTGCGGGCGGAATGCGTTTTTACCACCCCGAATATTTGAGAGCAGCTGAAAAATTATGCATAAAGTATGATATTTTGCTTATTGCCGATGAAATTGCCACAGGTTTTGGCCGGACAGGGAAACTATTCGCATGCGAACATGCAAGTATTTCACCTGATATTTTATGCGTTGGTAAAGCTCTTTCAGGTGGGTATTTATCATTTGCAGCAACATTTTGCACAAATAAAATAGCAACAACAATATCAAATGCCAAGCCCGGTATTTTTATGCATGGCCCAACATTTATGGGTAACCCATTGGCTTGCTCAGTAGCAATTGCAAATTTAAAGTTGCTTATTGAAAACAATTGGCAAGAAAATATTTATAGGATTGAAAAACATCTAAAAACAGCTTTGCAAGGACTAAAAAAATTAGAAACTGTAACCGACGTAAGAGTATTAGGGGCAATTGGCGTTGTTGAAATGAAAGAAGCTGTTGATATGAAAAAATTTCAAAAGGAATTTACCGAACAAGGTATTTGGATGAGGCCTTTTGGAAAATTAATTTACACAATGCCGCCTTTTATTATTTCTGATGATGAACTATCAAAACTAACAGGTGGTATTTGTAATGCAATAAAGAAACTAAGCACCAATGCTTTTTTATATGTAAACCATGAGTAAGCACTAAGTGCTACTTAACGTTTTACGCACTGGTGCAAACCTGAAAACCGCTCAAACAATCTAATTGACTTATGTTCAAACGATTACCTAGGATTAAATCACGACAAACAACTGTATAGCGATTTTTTAAATATAAATGATAATAAAGCCCTCAGGTTCGGTTCAGGATCATCGCGCCTATTAACCGGCAACTGTATTGAGCATAAAAAACTTGAAGAACTTATTGCAGATAATTACCAGTCAGAGGCTTGCCTTTTGTATAACAGTGGTTATCATGCAAATGTGGGAATAATTTCAGCACTAGCAGGTAAAAATGATTTAATTATTGCCGATAAACTGGTGCATGCAAGTATTATTGACGGCACAAAACTTAGCAAGGCTACAACAATGCGTTTTAGGCATTTAGATTATTTACATCTTGAAAAAATACTTGACAAAAACATTTGTAGTTTGCAACAATCTTTTTAAGCAGTATTTAATTAATCATTCACGGACTTTAATTTTCACAACTGCCTTGCCGCCAATTAATTTAGCATGGACAACGTTTATTTTTGAGAAACTGCCTGAATGGTATCACAAAAGAGAAAAATTAATAAGCATTAGTAAACAATTCGCCGAATTGTTGAATTTAAAACCACAAAGCCACATTATCCCATTAATTATTGGAACAAATAAGGATGCTATTGCCGAATCGCAAAAGCTAAAACAAAACGGGTTTAATGTTTTGCCTATTAGGCACCCAACAGTACCAAAGGGGACAGCTAGGCTGAGGTTTTCGTTAAATGCAGATATGGACATAAAGCAATTACTACAAATTAAACAAATATTAGAGGCCAACCTCTAATAAAGCAATTAATAAAAACTGATGGGAACTATTTGGTTAAATAAAACAGGGAACAAAAACTGCATACTGTTTTTTAATGGTTGGGGAATGGACGAAAATGCTGTTAATCACCTTAGTACAACCAATTTTGATGTTTGTATGTTTGGTGATTATTGTAATAATTTCAAGATAAAAGCAAACCTTTCAGGATATGATAAAATTTATGTTGTTGCTTGGTCGCTTGGTGTGTGGGCTTCGGCAAAATTGTTGTCGCAAACGCCATTAAAAATAACAAAAGCAATTGCCCTAAATGGGACACAGCAACCAATTGACGATAATCAGGGAATTTTGCCACAAGTATTTACTGCAACGCTTAATGGTTGGAGCGAAAGAAACCGCAATAAATTTAATATGCGAATGATGGGCGGACGAGACAAATATATGCAATTTAAAAAAAATTTGGGCAAAAGGGAAATTCAAAATCAAAAAGATGAACTAAGTTATATATTAAAGGAAGTAAATTACGATAAAAAAGCAGAAATGAATTTTGATTGTGCTTTAATTGGAAGCAATGATTTGATATTTACCCCGGACAACCAATTCAATTATTGGAATTCAAAAACAAGAATAATTAAAACAAATGTTCCCCATTATCCTTTCACAATTTTCACTACTTGGGACGAAATAATTGAACTATAATGAAAACTGATAAAAAAACAATACAAAACCGTTTCAATAATAGCGTTAAAACATATAACTATCAAGCAGTTGTACAAAAACAAATAGCCTCAAAACTGGCAAACTTGATATCAATAAATGCTATAACCGACTTTAATCAATTGCTTGAAATTGGATGTGGTACCGGATTTTTAACCAAACAAATGTTAAACAATTCATACGTTAAAGAATACTTTCTTAACGATTTGGCTGATTCTGTTCTAAAAGAAGTGCAGCATATAACTAACAATTTTAATTTCACAAATTTTAATTTTATTTCAGGCGATGCAGAAAAAACGACATTCCCCAAAAACATAGATGCGATTATTTCATCGTCAAGTTTCCAGTGGTTTAACGACTTAGAAGCTTTCATTTTACAAGCACAAAACTTACTGAACGACAATGGATTACTTGCTTTTAGCACTTTTGGTGCAGATAATTTTAAAGAGATAAAAACCACCTTAAATGTAGGTCTGCATTACAAAACATTGCAAGAACTAATAAACACCCTTAAACCTAATTTTAATATCTTACATGCAGAAGAATGGAGGCAAAAAGAAAAGTTTAAAAACCCAAATGAAGTATTAAGGCACATAAAACTTACTGGAGTTAATGGTTTTAAAAAGACTTTTTTTGGTAAAGAAAAGCTTTTTGAGTTCAATAAAAAATACAGGCAATTATTCTCAAATAATGGTGGATCAGTATATTTAACCTATCACCCGATAATTATTATCGCTAAAAAGAAAAGTGAAAAAACCTGCAAACTAAATACACCTATAAAAACGGCAAAAATAAATGAAAGCAATAGAATATTTTATTAGTGGAATAGACACAGATTGTGGAAAAACCTATATCACAGGATTATTGGCATATCACTTAAAACAAGCTAAGGTAAAAGTTATAAGCTCAAAACTGGTTCAAACCGGTTGTCAAGGAATTTCGGAAGACATTTTAGAACATAGGCGGATAATGGAAAGCAGAATACTGCCCGAAGACAAATCAGGGCTGACATGCCCATATGTTTTTTCATATCCAGCATCACCTCATTTATCGGCTAAAATTGATGACAGCATAGTTAACTTAAATACTATCAGAAAATCAGCAAATAAGCTTTTGATTAACAATGATATAGTACTTACAGAAGGTGCCGGGGGGCTTATGGTTCCTATAATAGACAATTACCTGACAATTAATTACATAAAGGACAATGGATTGCCATTAATCCTTGTTGGTTCATCAAAATTAGGGAGTATAAACCACTC
>NBLH01000251.1 GCA_002084525.1 Bacteroidetes bacterium 4572_117
TTAATCAATAAAAAAAGTGAAAGCTAATTGTCTGTCCATAATGTCAAACTTTTAGCTTTTTTTGGTATATGTAATTTTTCTAGAAGTTGTAGAAGTTGGCAGTCTTCTGTTCCCTGTAAGCAGTCTTTGCAGAGCCACTGTATACTGTGGACTGCTTTCCTTCAAGCACATCTATTAAGCAAAGTTGAAAAATCATAAAAACTGAACGGTATCGACTTTATAAACACAAATTAATGCATATATTACTTTATCAACGGTGCGAAAATCAATAACCCTGTGCGAAGCTCAGGGGTGAGAATTTCCGAGTTACAAAAAGCAACAAGGGTGTGTAATCACAAAATAATAACTTTTTAATATGTTGACACACAGCACAATACGGTTTGTGCTTTTTGTAAAATTATCAACTAATACTACTTTACGAAGTTATAATTATCTAACAAATAGGCTGAAAGCCTTATTTAATTCAGCCCAAGGTAACGCCTTGGGTAAAAAGAACAAAATGTTTTTACGGACTGAAAGTCCAGTATTTTCCGCATTACATATTATAATATAATAAGTGTATTGTATATTACATTACAAGCTTATTTATGTATTTTGCATAATACAATTAAAATTATTTTTTGTTAATTATAAATTGCAAAAACAAGCAGAAACACATACCTTTGTGTTACAAATAAGCAAACATTATGGAAATTTTATATAAAAGGCATGCAGAATATCTAAGAAAGGTAAAAATAACTTTCAGCAGAAACTTTGTTAACGAAATAGACTGGACAGACAGGTTGATTGGGATAAAAGGATCCCGTGGGGTTGGAAAAACAACATTTATCCTTCACTATATAAAAGAAAATTTCGCAAACAATAAAAAGTACTTGTATGTTAGTTTAGACGACCTTGCATTTACCGAAAAAACAATTGTTGGTTTGGTCGAAGATTTTGTAAAATTAGGGGGCAAAGTACTTTTCCTTGACGAAATACATAAATACACAAATTGGTCGCAAGAACTAAAAAATTGCTACGACCGCTTCCAGGAACTTAAAATAGTGTTTACCGGATCGTCAATTTTACATATTTTAAAAGGTAATGCTGATTTAAGCCGCCGTGCTGTTGTATACGAAATGGAAGGTTTATCGTTTCGTGAATTTATAAATATTGTTACCAAACAAAAATATGATTTCAAAAGCTATTCATTAGACGAAATAATTAAAGACCATTACGAAATTGCCTTGGAAATAACCGAAAAAATAAAACCTTTTGAGTTTTTTGCAGATTATTTACGTTATGGCTTCTATCCGTTTTTTCTCGAAAGCAAAACCAGTTATTTTAAAAAACTACTATCAACTATATACCTTGTTTTGGAATCGGATATTGCTTATTTAAATAATGTAGAGCTACGGCATGTGCAAAAATTAAAAAGGTTATTGTATGTACTTTCTACAATGGTCCCTTTGCAACCAAATGTTAATAAGCTTAGCCGCGATTTGGAAACATCACGTTTAACTATCATGAATTACATGAATTACCTGGAAGATGGCAGGTTAATTAAATTACTGCATGCCGATAGGTACCGGACAATGAAAAGGCCGGACAAAATTTTCCTTGACAATACAAACCTGATGTATGCCATTGCCCCCGAAAACGTTAACAAAGGAAACCTAAGGGAAACCTTTTTTTATAACCAATTGAACAGCAGGCATTTTGTAAATAGCAGC
The DNA here is from genome assembly GCA_002084525.1 of Bacteroidetes bacterium 4572_117. Taxonomy (GTDB): domain Bacteria; phylum Bacteroidota; class Bacteroidia; order Bacteroidales; family NBLH01; genus NBLH01. The sequence goes on from NBLH01000251.1 coordinate 1,713, forward strand.
AAAAGCGGTGATTTTTTAATTGATGAAAAATACACCTTTGAAGTTGGCGGCAAAAACAAATCAAGAGAGCAAATTAAAAACGTTAAAAATGCTTTTATTGCTGCCGACCCTGTAATAAAATGAATAAAGGTGTTACTGCAAACTTAGTGGAAATAAAAAAATGGATAGTATACTTCGACTGGTCATAATTTGAGATTTGGTACTATATTTAATGTGTTGATTATTATTTATTTACACAGTATAGAAAAACGCAGTTTATGACCGCTCAGTACATAGTTTGAAGTCGGAAGACCGAAGTTTGCTTACTTCCGACTTCGGTCTTCTAGCTCCCCACCCTAACAATATTATTAAAACAACTTACCCATTAAAATGGTAGTAGAACCAAAAATAACAATATAACAGTTCACCCCAAATTTTAACAACTGTCAGCGGTTTAAAATCATAGGTCTTTTATTTTTGCTAGTTCTGAAACTACATTAATACCTTATTTTATCAAAATTATTTGCTATTAAATTGCTTAATTTATAAATTTGCTGCTATTTGTCTATTTAATTTAATCATAAAACTACCCTGATGAAACTTAAATTATCATTTCCAGCCTTTGTTTTCTGTTTTTACCTGCTTTTTTCAGCTCACTTGTTACAGGCACAAAGTGTTAAAATTGAAACAACAAATCTTGAAATAAAAAATAACCAGCTTTTTATCACATACAACTTTGTAAAAAGCAAAAGTAGCCATAGTTATAATGTTTGGGTAGAAATTACCAAATCGACAGGCGAAAAAATTAATGCCAAATCGCTAAGTGGCGACATTGGTCCTAACATACAAGGCGCTGAAAGTAAGCAAATTATATGGGATTACAACAAGGATGGTATTATTCTAGATGATGAAATAGATATTGAGGTAATTGCCGATATAACAATTAATGACCCCAGAACAGGAAAAGCTATATTGTTATCAAGCATTTTACCCGGGCTAGGGCTTTCGAAAGTTGACCCAGGTAAACCATATTGGCTTATGGGAGTAGTTGGGTATTCATTAATTGGTGGTTCTGTTATTTTTAACAAGGCTGCGGTAGCAAATTTTAATGATTATACAAATTCTGAAGACCCTGTTATTAGTGACGATTTATACGCCACAAGTGCTGATAAAGATAAAATGTCCAAAATATGTGCATTTTCAGCTATTGGTCTTTGGGCAGGGAACATAATCTGGACTGCAATAAAAGCAAAAAACAGCCAGAATGCCATTACGGGACGCTTTAATAAAAAGCAAAAAGTTCTTTTCTATGGAGGTTTGGACCCAAAAACAAAATCGGCAGGTTTTACGCTAAAGTATAGGTTTTAATTTGGGCTAAAGCCCATTCGTGGCTTATTAAATTAACCCACCACATGAATGTGGTGTCTAATGAACAGGCTGAATCCTGTTTTCATGATAATTAGGAACGGCATTTATGCCGTTAGTGCTGGATCATATTCGTGAAAATGCAAAAACAAAAAATATTTACATTGATTTCATTAATGGGCATCACAATCATATTCATTGTTTAATATCATTAAATGATGATTTGAGCATAGGAAAGATTGCCCAGTTAATAAAAGGGGAATCATCATACTGGATTAATAAAAACAAATTGACAAAAACAAAATTTGAATGGCAAGACGAATATATGGCTATCGGTGTTGATGATGAAAAAATACCAATTGTTCGTAATTACATAGCAAATCAGGAAGAACACCATAAAAAAATATCTTTTTCGCAGGAATTTGATAAATTTATAAAACGATACGGGTTTAGTATTGTAAAGAAATGAATTTGGGCTAAAGCCCATTCGTAATCTATTTAATATACCACCACATAAATGTGGTGTCTAATAAAAAAGCTTAAATCATATTTTTAGGATAATTAGGAACGGCATTTATGCCGTTTATTAAAATAGCAAATAATTAATTGGCTTTAGCCAAAACATCTATAAAATAAAAAATATCACAAAATAAATTAAAACACACTACAATGAAAACAAAACTTATTATCACAACAGTCTTGATTATCTGCATTTTATCTACACTTAGCGCACAAGAAATCAGATCAGGCAAAAAATCAATTAAATTTAACAATGCACCTGAACTAGTTATTAAAAACATTAAATTGGTTGACGAAAACAAAGACCAAATTGTTGATGCAGAGGAAAATTGTTTTATTAAACTTACGGTACAAAACACAGGTAAAAGCCCCGCAAAAACCGTAAACCTCGAAACAAAAATTATTGGCGGTATTACCGATGCTTTATCATTTGAAAAATCGATACATGTTGGTAATATAGCAATTGGTGAAAAAAAAGAAGTGCAAATACCTTTTTCGGCAGGTATCAGCTTAAAAAATGGTGTGGTAAGTATACAATTTATTGCACTCGAAACAAATAATTACGATTCAAAACCTACCGATTTTGAATTAAAAGTACAGGCAAAACAAGTGCCGTTGGCAGTTAATTGGTATTACCCCGTAATGCCAACAACAACAGTAAATGAGGCCAGCTATACGATTAAAGCCTGTATTTTATCATCAAAACCTGTAAGTAAAGTTTCGTTGTACGTAAATAACCAAATAGTTACCGACAGCAGGGCATTTAAACTAATCAAAACTAATACCTGCGACTATTACCTAGCACAAAAAATCAATTTACAAAAAGGTAAAAACACAATAAAAATTGTAGCCATTAACAGCAAAACCATCGTAACATCGGAAATAAGGACAATTAATTACACAGAAGTAGCTTACGAACAACGGCTTGCATTAATTATTGGCAATAGCGAATATAAAACGGCACCATTGCGTAACCCCGAAAACGATGCCAAATCTATGGCAAATGCTTTGCGTGACCTCAATTTTGAGGTTATTGAAATTATAAACGGCAATAAAGAAGCAATGCGAAAAGGAATACGAGATTTTTATACCCAATTAAAAGAAAACAGGGGTGTTGGCCTTTTTTATTATGCAGGCCATGGCATACAGGTTAAAGGCGAAAATTTTCTTGTTCCGATAAATCACGATATAAATGAAGAGTACGAAGTGCCGGATAGGACCATACGTGTAAATTCTGTACTTACGGCAATGGAAGGTGCGGGTACACGTATGAATATAGTTATTTTAGATGCTTGCCGCGATAACCCTTATGCACGCAGCATGCGAAGCGGGTCTAGAGGTTTGGCTCAAATATATGCCGAAGGCAGCGGCTCAATAATTGCTTATGCAACAGCTCCGGGCTCAACAGCTTCAGATGGTGCAGGCAAAAATGGTTTATACACACAAGAACTATTAAAAGCTATAAAAACACCCGGTTTGGAAATAGGCATGGTTTTTCGTAGGGTATTGACCAATGTAAAAAAACAATCTAGTGGTAAGCAGTTACCATGGACAAATTCATCAATTGAAGGCGAGTTTTATTTTGTGAAATAACAAAATGTGAATTATAAATTTTAAATGATAGCTTATAGATTGCTGGCGGCTGAGTAAGCCCCACTGGCCATAGTTCGTCACTGCGAGGGCGCAGCCTGTGGCAGTCCTCTGCAATTAAGCTATGCTGCCTATTTTTTAAAACAAGCTGCGCAGCAAACGGCAGGGGATTGCTTCGCTTCACTCGCCATGACGGCGTTGGATGGGCTGTGTTTTAGCTTGCGTATTATAGCCACAAGTTTTTGTGATACCGTTTCACGGTATTTGTTAAACTTAAGGCTATTAGGGGTTGTTTCCATATTATGGAATTTACAATAATAGCATTATGTTTCACAGAAACGGTGAAACCGTTTAACAAAACATATTGCTATAAAAAACAAGGTTTATTAAACAAACATAAAAAATAAAAACCATGTCGAATTACACACAAATATATTGGCAAATTGTATTTTCAACAAAATACAGAAAACCGGTATTATTAAAAGAAAACCGAGAAAAATTATTCAAATATATTTGGGGGATTTTAAAAAACAAAGAATGTGTTTTGTATCGGGTAAACGGAATAGAAGACCATATACATATTTTCACACATGTTCATCCAACAATAGCTATTTCAGATTTAATAAAAGATATAAAAAGGGCAACAAATTCATATATAAAAAAAAGTAATATTTTTCCGGAATTTACAGCCTGGCAAAAAGGTTATGGTGCATTTACCTATTCAACACGCGAAAAACATACAATAATAAATTACGTAAAAAATCAGGAAGAACATCATAACACAATTTCATTTATTGATGAGTATAAACAATTATTAAAAGACAATGATGTTGATTTTGATGAAAACCATTTATTGTAAGTGTTATTAAAAATAGATTAAGGCAGAAGTTTTAGGATGCAGGAACCCTGAACAAAGCTCGTCACTGCGAGGGCGTAGCCTGTGGCAGTCTCCTGTGATTAAGCTATGCTGCCTATTTTTCAAAACAAGCTGCATCGCAAATGGCAGGGGATTGCTTCGCTTTGCTCGCCATGACGGGCTGTAGGGAGGGGATTGCTTCGCTTTGCTCGCAATAAATCTAAACTTTTCCGTATATTTGTAAAAAAATAAAAAATGGAACCTACTTTAAATATAAAACTCAATACTAGCCAAATTATGTCAATACTTCAGCAGTTGAATATTGATGAGCGTATTGCTATTTTCAAAGAGTTTTCAGAAGAATGGTTATTGCTTTTAGGTTTAAATCAGCCTAAACCAATTACTATTAAAGAATATAACGAAAAGCTTGAACAGGGCTTAAAGGACTTTCAGGAAGGTAAAATAGTTAGTCACCAGGAAATGAAAGATGAAATACACAAATGGAAAACTCAAAAAAGTTAGTTTGGTCGTACAGTGCTAAAAATGATCTGCAAACCATTTACGACTATTATTCCCAATTCTCCCTTATAGCTGCTAATAAAATTATTGATGGGATTATGGAGTCTTCTTCCAAATTGGAAGTACCGGAAAATGATAAAATTGGACAGTTTGACGAATACAACAATGATTTTAGACGAATTATTTCTGGTCATTATAAAATATTCTACAAAAGTTATAGTGAAAACATCTTAATTGTAAGGGTGTTCGATAGTCGGCAAGATCCAATAAAATTAAAATAATCCTAAATATAAAGCCAGTTTCTTTGAATTGGGTGTGGTTGATACATTGGGGAGGTCATACTCTGTCGCAAACCATCCCCTGCAAAAACGCTCGTCACTGCGAGGGCGCAGCCCGTGGCAGTCCCCTGTGATTAAGCTATGCTGCCTGTTTTTCAAAACACGCTGCGCAGCAAACGGCAGGGGATTGCTTCGTTTCACTCGCCATGACGGCGTTGGATGGGCTGTGTTTTAGCTTGCGCATTATAGCCACAAGTTTTTGTGATACCGTTTCACGGTATTTGTTAAACTTATGTCTAT
>NBLH01000252.1 GCA_002084525.1 Bacteroidetes bacterium 4572_117
ATCAAAATCAAATACTTTTTCAGATATTTTAAATCTTATATCATCGGTAAATTTTGCATGATAATAAATACAAACTACTTGGTATCCTTTTCTAAACATGGCTTCTTGAAAAAAATCGGTCGTATAAAAGTGGTCCAACACTTCAATTTCTTGGCCAAATTCTTCAACTGCTTCGCGTTTTAAGCATTCTATTGTCCCTTCGCCAAATTTCATCCCCCCACCGGGGAATTTTGTCATCTTAATTCCCGATAAAAATTCATCGCTTAACAAAACCTGATTTTTGTTATTTGTGATTATGGCATAAACCCTAATGGTGTAGTGTTTTATATTATTCATCAATAATGTTTTAAATTGTTCGGTTTAGTATACTCAATAGTCCATTAAATGTCTGTAACGCCCTAATTATCTGATTTATACAGAAATTAATGGCTCAGGTATTCTGTGTTTCTAACATATTTTTTATAATTAGCGGTGGCATTTATGCCACTGTAAAGGATATTTGATGTTTATTGGCTTTAGCCAAAACTATTGTGAAATTTTGGCTAAAGCCCCAAAACTACATTATACTTGTATTTCGTAGCATTACCTGTCCCGTCCTTCAACGGGAAATGCTACGGCTAATTATTATCCCAGAATATTTAAACCAGAGCCAAATAAATTTATAATGAACGTCTTAAATAAATATAGAAAATGTACACCCGTCCGACCGCTTTGAGCGGTAGTACGGATATGTTCCGCAAAATAATATGTCGTTTGTTATATTGTTTTAATGTGCTGATTGTTAATGGGTTAATCTAAAATCATCAATCTAAAATCATCAATCTAAAATCTAAAATTTAACGAATTGATACTAGCATTTTTCAATAACAAAATTAAAAATTTTTTCTTTTTCATCAGGCTTAAACCAATTTATTTCTTTGTCGCGGTTAAACCAGCTTAATTGTCTTTTTGCATATCGGCGGCTATTCCTTTTTATTAGTTCGATTGCCCGTTCCAACGGGTATTCGTTTTCAAAGTAGGGGAATAATTCTTTGTACCCGACAGTATTTAGCGAGTTTAAGCTTTTGTATCGATGAAACTCCCTAGCTTCCTCAACAAGGCCTTCGCCTATCATTTTATCAACCCTTTGGTTAATGCCTTGGTATAAAGCATCTCGCCCCATATTTAGGCCTATTTTTATGGTAGAAAAATCCCTTTTTTTTGTAATTTTTTTCCTGAATACAGAATAAGGCTGACCTGTCATCATACTTATTTCCAGCGCTTTAAGTAGTCGTTTATGATTTTTTAAGTCGGCTATTGCATAATATTCGGGGTCAAGTCTTTTAAGTTCAAAACGTAAGCTTTCAATGCCCTCTTTTTCATATTTATTTATCAGCTTATTTCTTATTTTCATATCAATTTCAGGCAAATCGTCAATCCCACGGCAAACTGCGTCGATATACATGCCTGAGCCACCTAACAAAATAATTTGTTTTTTTTCTTTGAAAAGTGTCGCCAATAAATCAATTACTTCAAATTCAAAACTACTGGCATTATAATAATCGTGTATTGATTTGTTGGCGATAAAATGATGTTTCACTAATTTTAATTCATCATCGGTAGGAACTGCCGTACCTATTTTAAGCTCTTTGTAAAATTGGCGCGAATCAGCTGAAATAATCTCAGTATCAAGTTTTTGGGCAAGATAAATCCCTAAATTGGTTTTACCGATTCCGGTTGGGCCTACGATTACAATAAGCGTGTTTTTTTTCACTTGTTTACAATTTGAGTTGTTGGGATTTAGATTTTTATCAGTGATTTGCAAATCTAAGCTTCCAATTTACAAACTTAAAAGAAATTCAAGGGTATCAACATTATCGGCATAATCCCAAAGTTGTGGTTTTTGTGCAATGCCAAACCCTACTTGGTTTGGTAATTCCTTAACATTGCTAACAACGCATTGGATATTTTCTTTGTCAAACGCCAGCCTTTCTTTAACGGTTTTTAAATCACTATATCTTTCGTAGAAAATAGCTGAAATTGGAGACGACATGCCCAAATCTTCTTTTAAAATAAGAAACCCGTTTTCAAGAAAATCAACCTTATTCATTAAATATACAGACCGGTTATAAGTATAATTATTTGCATATTTATTATGGTTGATTAAATCCTTGTAGTGGTACATTGCTTTAAAAAAACGATCAATATCAAAATTATCATGGATGAATAGTTTTGACACATTACGGCAACCTAAGCCAAAATATAAGAAAATATCATCAGCTAATAATTTTAACTCTTCATCAGTTTCATTTCCTGTAATAACAGCAATCGAATTCCTGTTTTTTCTGATTATATTAGGATATTTCCCAAAATAATACTCAAAATAACGGGATGAATTTGTACTACCTGTGGCAATAACAGCATCAAAACTCTTTAAGCGGTCATCGGTAAAACTAACCATATCTTTAAAACCAGGTTCAATGCTTACTAATAATTCAACTACACCCTTAATCAGCGTATCGTCTTTGCTCGAAAGCTTAACAATTGCTTTATGCCCGGCAATTAAAACACATAATAAGTCGTGGAACCCAACAAGCGGGATATTCCCGGCCATAATAATAGCTACTTTTTTTTCTGTTTTATATGCAGGCAGTTTAGGGTAACTATTAAGCCAGGTATTTATATTTTGCTCAGTAAGGCTTTTAGCAATTGTATTGATTGCATTCTTTAGGTTATTTTCGGTAAACCATTCATTAAGCCCCGAAACCTGTTTAGTAACACTTTTAAATTTTGCTACGGATATTTGATCGCTTTCTTTTTTTAGAGAGTTGGCTAACTGCTTGCCTAACTCATTAAATGCTATAATTCTACTATTTAGCCTCATTTTAGAAAAATTTTTGCACAAAGGTTATATTATTCAATTCAATTCACAAATTTTTTGACGATTTAATTATAAAGTCGTACTTTTGTATCCGTTTTTGAATAGTTACATAGCAAAGCTAAAGTACAGAAAATTACATTAGCGGAATACATTATATGTGCTACGCAGCTATTTGAATAGTAATTATGTACTTTTGTTTAAGTATAGAATATTAATTTAATATATATAATTATGTCAAAAATTAAAGTAGGAATTAACGGATTTGGGCGAATTGGTAGAAATGTTTTCAAAATTATTTTGGAAGATACTGATTACGAGATTGTTGGGATTAACGATTTAACCAGCAACAAAGTACTTGCCCATTTATTAAAATATGATTCAACCCAAGGTAAATTCAACGGAACTGTTGATTTTGATGCTGAAGGTATCATTGTAAATGGGAAAAAAGTTGTAGTAAGCGAAGAAAGAAGCCCTGCTAATATTCCATGGGGTGGTGGAACACCAGATGTTGTTGTTGAAGCTACTGGTGTTTTCCGCGAAAAAGAAAGTGCAAAGGGTGGATATGGCGACCACTTAAAAAATGGTGCAAAAAAAGTTATTTTAACTGTCCCTGCAAAGGATCAGATTGATAATATGATTGTTTTAGGTGTTAATGACGATGATTTAAAAGCTGATGATACTTGTGTTTCAAATGCATCATGTACAACTAACTGTTTGGCTCCTGTTGCTAAAGTGCTTAATGATAATTGGGGTATTGAAAATGGTTTAATGAACACTATTCATTCATATACTAACGATCAGGTAATTTTAGACGGGCCACATAGTGATTTAAGAAGGGCACGTTCTGCTGCTGTTTCCATGATTCCTACTACTACAGGTGCTGCTTCAGCTGTTGGGAAAATAATTCCTGAATTGGCTGGTAAACTTGATGGTATGGCTACTAGGGTTCCAACCCCAACCGGTTCGTTGGTTGATTTAGTTGTAAACTTGAAAAAAGAGGCTACGGTAGAAGAAATTAATGCTGCTATTAAAAAAGCTGCCGAAGGGCCAATGAAAGGTATTTTAGAATATTGCGAAGACCCAATTGTTTCGGTTGACGTTATACACAACCCGCATTCATCAATTTTTGATGCAGGTAGCACCATGGTTATTGGTAAAACAGTTAAAGTATTATCATGGTACGATAACGAGTGGGGTTATTCATACCGTGTTGTTGATTTAATTGCAAAATTATTCTAAGAAAATTACAAATTTATAGATAAAAAAAAGCCGATTAAAATCGGCTTTTTTTGTTTTATTTACCTCATCTGTTAAATTATTTTCGATTTTTGATATTTGAGCCTTTTTCACACCGACTAACTCCCCAAGTTGAGCTTGTGTCAATTGTCGCTCTTTCCTGATTTTTTTTATAGTCTGTCCCAAAATATCCAAGCGCAGTTCCTCCTCAAAAGCGTTTCTTTTTTCAGTCCCTTTAACGCCAATGTGCATGTCTATCATTTCGTCCAGACTCTTTGTTCTCAATCTATCACTTTTCATTTTTTTTGTTTTTTTGTTCAAAATATGCTGTTCGAATTTCTCCTGCTTTTTTTATCTCGCTTTTTGGGGTCTTTTGAGTTTTCTTTACAAATCCATGGGTTGCTAAAACTAATGTTTCTTTATTGTCCGTTTTGTCCCAAAATGCTAAAAGCCTGTAATATTTTTTATTAAACAATGTTCTAAATTCCCATATAAATTCATTCAATTTCTTGAATAATTCCGCATCGTTAACAATTTGGGCTTTCCTTGCATTGTAATAAATCTTGGTTCTAGTTTTATCATCAAGTGATTCAATAAAATCTATTGCTTCGCCCAAAAAATCAACATTAAATTTCCTATCCATTTACTATTCTTTTATACAAAGGTAGGGGTTTCCTTTTTAAGAAACAAGTTTGTGTTGTTGTAATTGTTTCATGCTGATGCACAACAATGAAATAAATATACCGGTATGTTTATTCCATAATATTTACACCTATTTTTGACCCCAAACATAGGTAATCTAACGGACTTCTTATATTATTAGTAAAATTTATTGCTATATGTGTATAAAATTCTGTAGTTAACTGCTACTATGCCCCAAAAGTATTTGTATATATCTTAAATCTACTCCATCTTCTAATAAGTGAGTAGTAAAACTATGCCTGAAAATCTGAACTCACAAAAATGATTGGTCTGTAAAAATAAATCACAAGTATGTGGAAATTTACTGAAAATATTGCTAAATTGTTTTATAGTTAAAAAACAACAATATAACAGTTTAACAATTTAACAATTCATCCCCAATATTAACGACTGTTTGCGATTTAAAATTATAAATCTCTAATTCTTGTGAATTCTAAAAATATGAGAACTTACCCTTTTTTCTAATACGGCTTTTTATTGTTGACTTTTTTATTATTTTGTCAATGCTGGCAGCACTATATTTCAAACAGCTATTCAATTTTTCCCATCCTATCAATTAATTCATTTATTTCTTCATCAGTCAACTTATCAAGATTAATTTTATCGGTATAAATATCTTCTTGCTTTTTATATTGTTCATTTAAATCCGTTCAATTAATTCTGTTTTTAACCATTTAAAAGCATCATTCTGATCATATGATATTCCAGAATATCTTGGTGCAGGATTTAAGTACAGTTTGTGTAATGCTGTTCCACCTCTAAAAGCTAAATTTTCTTTAAGAAATTCATCTGAGAAAATTTCCATTAAGGCACGACTAATTACCAAATCTTGTTCTACCTGATAGAATTATTTCCAAGGTGCATGTTCTTGCCATTTTGCTATGTATGGTTTAGGAATCATAAATCGCTTTCCAGTTTAATATTTACATCTACTTTCCAAAAATTATCAATCGCCCCTGGTTTTTGTCCAGATTTATGGCTAAGTAATACAGGGAAAAACCTTGATTGTTGGAGATGTTCTTTTATTTGGTTGCTTATTTTTCAATATTCTTATTTTTCTGTCCTAATTCTTTAGCATTTTTAGAAGAAACAATTGATTTTCCTGTTTGTTTTTCAATTTCTAAGCGTGCTTTTTTTGCTGCATATCCTCCTTTTTTAGCAACTTCTTTATTCTCACCCAAACCTTTTGGTTTTATTTCTTTAGATATTTCAGTTGT
>NBLH01000041.1 GCA_002084525.1 Bacteroidetes bacterium 4572_117
TAAAACGGCTTTTAAAGTCAGAATTAGTTAAAAGAGGCATTTCTATTTCTGGTTTAGTTTTATTATTAAACCAAAAAGGCTTGAACGAAACACAATCGAGTATCACAAGCAAAATTAGCAGGGGTACTTTTAGTGCTTCATTTTTCTTGCAATGTCTTTCTGTTATAGGTTGTACAAAGTTCGAACTTGAAGATTTTAAGTCTAATTTAAACCTTAGGCCTGAACCAAATATAAGATAAAAAATGATTAATAAAAGTTTAAAATTTATAGATCTCTTTGCTGGTCTTGGTGGTATTCGTCTAGGTTTTGAACAGGCTTGTAGCGATAAAGGGATTAAAACTGAATGTGTATTGACTTCTGAGATTAAACCTTACGCAATAGAAACCTTAAAACATAACCATAATCATGAAAATTTTGCAGGTAATATATTTAAGTTAAAAAATGAAGATATTCCGGATTTTGATTTCCTTTTTGGGGGGTTTCCTTGTCAGCCATTCAGTGCTGGTGGAAAAAGGAATGGATTTGCAGATACAAGAGGTACTTTGTTTTTTGAGATTGAAAGAATAATAAGATACAAAAAGCCTCAAGGATTTATTCTTGAAAATGTTGAAGGCTTAGTCAAACACGATTTAGAAAATAAAAATGACAAAATAGGCAGAACCCTAAAAACTATTCTATATAAGCTTGAAAAAGAACTTGATTATAAAGTATCTTGGGAAGTTTTGGATTCAGTTAATTTTGGTGTTCCACAGTCAAGAAAAAGAGTTTTTATTGTTGGCATGAAAAATAACAAAGTATCATTAAATAATTTTAGCACTAATTTTAAAGTTTTAAAAGATATTTTAGAAAAAGGAAAAAAAACTATGAATACTGATTTTACTGAAAAATTACTATCTCATTTTTCAGTTGAAGAGTTACATGGAAAATCGATAAAAGATAAAAGAGGTGGTAAAAACAATATTCATAGCTGGGATATTGGAATAAAAGGTGAATGCAGTAAAGAACAGATTATTTTATTAAATAAACTTTTCAAAGCACGTAGGCAAAAGCATTGGGCCATTGAAATTGGTATTGATTGGATGGATGGAATGCCCTTAACATTAAAACAAATTGAAACTTTTGCCCCCTCTAATAATTTATTTGAAACTTATGATTTAAAGGGGGTATTGGATGATTTAGTAGAAAAAGGATACTTGAGATTCGAGCATCCAAAAAAATTAATTAAAGAAAATACAGAAAATGGTGTAATTACTTCTCGAGTGTATGATGAAACAAAACCCAAAGGTTATAATATTGTAACAGGCAAATTAAGTTTTGAAGTAAATAAAATTTTAAACCCTAATGATATTGCCCCAACCCTAGTTGCAACAGATGTTTCCCGTTTAGCTGTGCCAGATGGAAGCGGATTAAGGAGGTTGACTATTAGGGAAGGATTAAGATTATTTGGGTATCCTGAATGGTTTACTATCCCAACCAAAGAATCAGAAGCTTTTGATTTACTGGGAAATACAGTTGCTGTCCCTGTAGTTAAACATGTTGCAAATCGGTTAATAGAAATTTATCAAAATAATTTAATTTATTCTACTTCAAGCAAAACCCCGGTATGTTCTTCATAATTTTTTAACACATTCCTTAACCAATGGCCATTGGTATGCCTTGTTTGAGGATATTGATATCTAGTATTATTTAATGCTGATAAAAAATCCTCTTTACTTGTAAAAGGTTTAAATTTAGCCCTGTCAGAATACCAAATACTTGGGCGGATATTGTAAATAATACTTTTCTTTTCCTGAACCTTTAAAGGATAAGTTCCACTTGGGCAAGCTAATTCCCAAATTTTCTTTAGCCAGACATTTTTTATGCAAATAACACCATCATTCATCTGATATGCTAATATTAAATAGTCAGAATCTATACGATAAGCGCTCTCCAGTAATGAATTACAGTAAGAATCAAAATTTGCCAGATCAAATCCTGGACCTCTATCAAAATCAAAAGATTTAACTTCTAACAAGCCCCTTTTTGGGTCGTCTTTATCCAGTAGGAAGTCTGGGAATGTCTGAGAATTTGAATTTTCCTCAAACTCAATATTTGATTGCCGAAACCAAGCCTTTAACCATTCTTGAAGTAAATTCCCAACAGTATCTTTTGTTTTAATTAAAATACTTAGATCTTTTACTGTGAATTTGATACTGCCTGTTTCACCAATTAATTGATATTCTTCAACAAGTTTTTTATATAATTGTTCCGCTGTTAATTTCATTTAATATTTATTTATTTTAACCGTTTACTTCTTCACAAACTTAACAGCTTTTTCAATGGCCTTTTCAATACCTTCAGGGTTTCTACCGCCGGCAGTGGCAAAAAAGGCTTGTCCTCCTCCCCCACCCTGGATTTCTTTCGATATTTCTTTAATTATTTTTCCTGCATGCAAATCTTTTTCCTTAACCAACTTTTCTGAAATCATCACTGCAATGTTCGCCTTATCGTTTATTTTGCTCCCTAAAACTAAAAATAAGTTATCGATCTCGCCTTTTAACTGAAAAGCTATATCTTTTATACCTTGAGCTGAGTCTAAATCAATTTTTTCGGCAAGAATATTTATCCCATTATGTTGAATAATACTATTTTTTAAACCCGATTTCATATTTAGGGCTTTTTGCTTATGAAATTGATCTATTTGTTTTTTCAGTTTCAAGTTTTCGTCTAATAAACCTTCAATTGTTTCAGTAATATTTTTTTTGTTTTTGAATAATGCCTTTATATCGGTTAATGTGCTAATTTCAGATTTAATAAACTCTTCGGCTTTAAGCGACGTTATTGCCTCAACCCTTCTTATCCCGGCGGCAATTGCTGACTCTGATGTAATTACAAAATAGCCTATTTGCCCGGTGGCGTTTACATGTGTCCCACCACAAAACTCAACCGACTCACCAAACCTGATAACCCGTACAACATCGCCATATTTTTCACCAAAAAGTGACAAAGCCCCCAATTCGTTTGCTTTTTTAATTGGGATATTTCTTTTCTCTTCAAGCAGTATATTACTTCTAATCAGTTTATTAACCTCAAACTCCACATCCAGTATTTCTTCCTTTGTCATTCTCTGGAAATGAGAAAAATCAAAGCGTAAGTGTTTTTCATCTACCAATGAACCTTTTTGTTCAACATGCTTGCCCAACACTTTACGCAAAGCCAAGTGCAGCAAATGCGTAGCAGAATGGTTTGCTTCCGTATTTCTCCTTTTGTCGCTATCTACAACTGCTTTAAAATCGGCTTCAATATTTGCAGGAAATTTTTCAGTAATATGAATTATCTGATTATGTTCTTTTTTCGTATCAACAATATAAATACGCTCACTTGCATTTTCAATATAACCTTTATCGCCAACTTGCCCACCGCTTTCAGCATAAAAAGGGGTTAAATTAAATACTAAGTGATATAATTCTTTAGCCTTTACTTTTGTTTTCCTATATTTTGTAATTGTCAAATTTGTTTCAATAAAATCATAACCAACAAACTCTTCAACATCATCCTCTTTTAAAACAACCCAATCATCAGTCGTAACATTGGCGTCTTGTCGTGATCTTGATTTTTGGGCGGCCATTTCTTTATCAAACTCTTTTTTATTTACAATTAATCCGTTTTCCCGTAAAATCAGCTCAGTTAAATCTAAAGGAAAACCAAATGTATCATATAATTCAAAAGCTTGCTTTCCACTAACTATCTCATACTTAGTCTTTTTAGTATTAGTGATTATTTTATCTAAAAGATTAATCCCTGTTGCGAGTGTTCTTAAAAATGATATTTCCTCCTCTCTAATTACTTTTCCTATCAATGTTTTTTGCTTGCTAAGTTCAGGATAAGCTTCACCCATAATCTCAATTAAAGTATCCAACAATTTATATATCAAAGGCTCATCTACCTTTAAAAAAGTATATGCGTACCTTACGGCTCTTCGTAAAATCCTTCGTATTACATAACCTGCTTTATTATTTGAAGGAAGCTGCCCATCAGCAATTGCAAAAACTATAGTGCGTAAATGGTCGGCTATAACACGCATCGCAATATCTTTGTCATTATTTTCACCATATACAAAACCCGAAATTTTTCCAATCTCTTGTATTATTGGCTGAAAAACATCCGTATCGTAATTTGATTGTTTCCCTTGTACAATCATTGCCAATCTTTCAAAACCCATTCCTGTATCAACGTGTTTATGAGGGAGCGGCTCTAAACTAGTGTCTGCTTTCCTGTTAAACTGGATAAAAACCAGGTTCCAGATTTCAATAACCAAGGGGTGGTCTTCGTTTACGAGCTCCCTCCCCGGTATTTTTGCTCTTTCCTCATCAGATCTAATGTCAACATGAAGTTCTGAGCAAGGGCCACAAGGGCCAGTTTCACCCATTTCCCAAAAATTATCTTTTTTGGAACCATACAGGACACACTCGCTATCAAGATGTTTCAGCCAAATACTTTTCGCCTCGTCATCAGGTTTCAAATTATCACTTTTATCGCCCTCAAAAACAGTTGCATAAAACCTGTTTTTTGGTATACCCAATACACCGGTTAAAAATTCCCACGCCCAGTCAATAGCTTCTTTTTTAAAATAATCACCAAAAGACCAATTCCCAAGCATTTCAAACATAGTATGATGATATGTATCATGGCCTACTTCTTCTAAATCGTTATGTTTTCCAGATACACGTAAACATTTTTGCGAATCGGCCACCCTTTTATTAACAATAGCTGACTGACCAAGAAAAATATCTTTAAACTGGTTCATGCCGGCATTTGTAAACATTAAAGTTGGATCATTTTTAACAACCATTGGTGCAGATGTAACTATTTTATGCGATTTTTTCTCAAAAAAATCTAAAAAAGCATTACGTAATTCGTGAGAAGTCATATTATATGATTATCTGTTTATACACAATTTGTTATTTTAAAAAAAGGACTCAAAAGTATCTAATTTTAACCGAATAATAAAGATTAACAATAATTTATTGATGATTTATCAGCACACTGCTATATTTATAAGCATATTCTCAAGCAAAATCAAAAACCTATACCAAAAACAGGTTAAAAATTGACTTTATAAAAGCTGTTTATCACTGAATATATGCAAGTATACAACTGGGGTGTTAAAAATCAAGCTTTTTGAATTTATTTTCCCCCCATCCTTTTTCCAAACGCCATCTTACATGCTGATATTGCGACGATTAAAGTGTTTTTTGGTTTTTGGCTTACCGATTAATCAACCAAAAGGTTTTCTTATTTTTTGCCCCAAAGTGGGCGTAATCATTAGCACAGGGTACTAGCCCTGTGCGTGATAACACAACTAGGGCCCGCGTACAGTATTGATTAGATGTAAAAATCTTTTTTCGGGCTCAATTGTATATATCTTTGCATATTAAAATCAATCAAATTCATAAAATTACGCCGGAAACTTATATTTATTTCAAACATTGTCTTTCCGCCAGTGGTTTCTTACGCCTACTTTTTTCTCACAATAATTAAAAAATATCCTCTCAAAAATCAACACAAATCAGCGTTATCCGCATCCCAACTTTTATTTGTAGCAAAGCTACCTTATGAAATAATTATCGTTTATTTTCAAAGCAATGCACATTTTACCTTACTTTTTGTAAACTTTTTATATGTTTTGCCAATTTTATTGTATTTTATTAATCAAAAACTAACAAAATGTTATGTTTTTTGGCTTAATTATTGATAAAATGCAAAATACAGCTGTTGATAAATAGTTAATTAGTTTATTTTGAATCTCTTATCGTCCACGTTTTTCCGCATTACCTTGACACACAATCCATTAACAATGTTCACAACAAGCAACATTTAAAAACGGCATATTTTTTGCGCACAGAATAAGTATAGTTTAATTGTCATATAATTAACATTTTACTTGCATAATAATTTTTTATTATTACATTTGCATCATAAACAAAAGAAAAACATCAAATTTTTCTTAAAAATAACACATGATGGGTAAATATAAATATCAGTTTGATCCTGAAACTTTAATTTACAAAAAGATTAAATTAGATTTTAAAACACGCTTCTACAAAAAATGGTTGCCAAAATTTGCAGGTTCCTTAATTGTAGGCTTTCTAATTTTCATTATTACCACCCTTTTATTTCAATCTCCAATAGAAATTAGGCTAGATGAAGAAAAACAGGCTTTGCTTCTGGAATATGACCGTTTAAACAGGCAAGTAAGCAAGGCAGATTTAAACCTTCACGAAGTAGAAAAGAATGATGATAATGTATACCGAAAAATATTTCAGGCAAAGCCTATACCTGAATCGGTCAGGAAAGCTGGTTTTGGTGGTGTAAACCGCTACGAAAAATATGAAGGTTACGAAAATTCAAACGTTTTAATAGGTACCGCAAAAAGACTTGACATTTTATCAAAACAATTAGTTGTACAATCTAAAAGTTTCGATGAGATTATTGACTTAGTAAAAAACAAAGAAAAGATGCTTGCCAGCATCCCGGCCATCCAACCCATAGCATTAGACGAACTTACACGTTTTGGTTCAGCTTTTGGGTACAGGATACATCCCATTTATAAATACCGGAAAATGCATACAGGTGTAGATTTAACTGCCCCACGCGGGACAAAAATACATGCAGCCGGCGATGGCGTTGTTGTTAGGTCTGATTGGGCAGGCGGTTATGGCAATTGTGTTAGGATTAACCATGGATATGGCTATTTAACATTATACGGACACATGAGCAAAACTAATGTACGCCCCGGTCAAAAAGTGAAACGCGGCGATGTTATCGGTTATGTTGGTAGCACGGGTTTATCAACAAGCCCTCACCTACATTATGAAGTCAGGATTAATGGTAAATTTGTAAACCCGGTTAATTTTTACCATAACGACCTCACGGATGAAGAATATGACAAAATGATTGAAATGTCATCAAAATCAAACACACACATATTTGAATAAATAATATATGAACATCCGATATTTTATAAAGCCCATTTTTTGGGCTTTATTATTGATAGCTATGCTGTTTTTTAGCTGTAGCTCCAATACAAATAATGAAGAAGCCATTCAAACCAACCTTAAAGTAGCAAAAATAAGTAAATCCGATTCTTTACTGATTGCAGATAATATTGAAGTTTTTAACCCTACTTTCCTTGGAAACGAAAAAAGGAACTACTATGGAAATGAAGCCCCATCAAAATTAGACCTTATATGGAAAATAAAACTAGGGACCGGCAGCACTAAGGTTGGGAGCAAACTTAAAAAATGGTCGGGGGCCGGTTGGACAGGGCAACCACTTATTATTAAACAAGATTCGGTTCTATATCTTATACAAGGTGCTTTTGATCACAACCTAAAAAAAATAATTGCAGAAACAGGGGAAATTGTTTGGCAATATAAATTCGACGATGTAATTAAAGGGACTGGCACATTTTGGGTAAACCCTAATGCAGACACAATTACCAACCGCTATTTAATTTTACAAGGAAGCAGAAAAGGCAATGGGAAATCGTTAAGCAGCAAAATAGTGCCAAGTTTCCGGGCCATTTCGTTTATTTCAGGTAAAGATGTGTGGCAACTAAATAGTACAAGAACAGCCAGCTATAGCCGCGATGTTGATGCTTCGGCATTAATAACACAGGATACGGCATACATTGGTTTAGAAAATGCACTTTTCACTGTTTTTAACCCCGACCCCAAAAAAGCAAAAACAAAAGACGGGTTAAAACAACCTGAAATCTTTTTTCAGGATACGATGTTCGTAAAAAAAGACAAAATTAGGCATAGGGGAAACCTTGTATCAGAATCATCGGCAAGCAAACTGGGAAACCGGGTGTATGTTTCAGCAGGTTCCGGCCATGTTTATGGTTATAATATGCATACGAAAAAACTTGATTGGGATTTTCGCACAGGTTCAGACATGGATGGCTCGCCAATTGTTACACACGATAATAAGTTATTGATCTCGCTGGAAAAAGAATATATTAATGGCAAAGGCGGTGTTTTTAAATTAGACCCATCAAAAACCCCTGACAGTTCTGTTGTGTGGTATTTTCCGGTAAACGACAAGTTTTTTGTGTTTTGGCATGGAGGCATTATTGGTTCAGTTAGCGTTAACGACAAATACAAGGCTGAGTCAGACAGTTTTTATCATAGCCAAAAAAAGGCTTTTGCTACAAAAAAAATCCCTAATATTGCTGCATTTGTTGCTATCGATGAATATTTATACGTAATAAACACCAATAAAGTATTAAAAGGAAAAAAAGTTTGGGGACCAAACAAAAAGAAAAAACACCCAAAACCAAAACTTATTTTCAAATATAAAACAGGCCCATCTATTTCAACACCTATTATTGTTCAAAACAAAATAATCGCCGCAACCTACAAAGGAATTTACTTGTTTGAACACGATAAAAAAATGCGTTTTAAACTACTAGCCCATTATGCAACAGGTTCAATAGAATCGACCCCGGTTGTGCATAATAAACGTATTTATGTTGCTTCGCGCGATGGTTTTTTGTATTGCTTTGGCGAAAAATAAATTTTGTTAAACGGACGTCATGGCGAGTAAAACAAAGTCATCTCCGGCAATTATGAACTGCCGGCAATTACAACAAAACAAGCCGCATAGCAAAAAGCAAGAGGTTGCCTTGCAATAGCAGTTGGCACATTGGGAGATTGCTTCGGGCTTTTGCAAGGTGCGGTAACTTAGTAAGCCTTTTTTTTTATTCCGAGAAATCGGAACAGGCTTTGCTAAGTTTTACCCGTTATAACAAATAAAACTTACTAGGTTTTAAAAACCTCGCAAGTTAGTTCCGCCAAAGCGGAATTATAGCAAGTCGCTTGCCAAATCTGCTAGGTAGCTCCTCTCCCCTTTTATTAGGTTTACATGTGCAAATATATCCTGGCCTTTCATCCTGTCAGATAAATAAGTTAAGCCATTCGATTTATCATCAAGATATGGTGAATCAATTTGTTGTATATCGCCGGTAAATATCATTTTTGTACCTTCGCCGGCACGGGTAATAATTGTTTTAACCTCGTGTGGGGTTAAGTTTTGGGCTTCGTCAACAATAAAATACACATTAGATAAACTCCTGCCCCTTATATAAGGTAAAGGTGTAATAACAAGTTTTTCATCTTCAACCATTTCGTCAATACGTGCATAATTTTTGCTGTTTTTCCCGTACCTGTTTTTTATAAAGTTTAGGTTGTCAAAAAGTGGTTGCATGTATGGGGCTATTTTTTCGTTTGCAGAACCTGGCAGGTAACCTAAATCCTTATCGCCAAGTGCAACAATTGGGCGTGCCAAATATATTTGGGTATAATCTTTTCGTTGTTGCAGGGCAGCCGCCAACGCAAGCAAAGTTTTTCCTGTACCTGCTTTCCCGGTTAACGAAACTAGCTTAATTTCAGGTCTTAACAAAGCATCTAAAGCAAAAGTTTGTTCCGCATTCCTAGGTACAATCCCCGATGCTTTTTCTTTTTCTACTCTTGAAATTTTTTTCTCAAAAGGGTCGTAATGGGCAAGGGCACTTGATTTATCACTTTTCAAAATAAAATATTGGTGTGCTGTTATTTTATCATCCAAATCTATTTCTTCTACCGGAAAACCTTCTTCATATTTATACAGCCGCGCAATTAAATCAGTATCGATGTTTTCATAAACATTTATCCCTTTTTGAATTTTATCAAGATTCCTAACTTTGCCGGTTTTATAATCTTGTGCCAAAAAGCCCAAAGATTTTGCTTTAAGCCTGAGGTTAATATCCTGGCTAACTAAAATAGTATCTTTTTCTGGGTTGTTGTTTTTTACAAATTCAGCAATTGCTAAAATCCGGTTATCAGGGCTTTTTTCAGAAAAGGATTCTGCTAATTCTTCCGAAAATGCCTTTCCTGATTCAATAAAAAGAACTCCCTTTTCTTCTCCAAGTGAGACACCGTTATTAAATAAATCTTCGCCTGAAAGTTTGTCCATTTCACGCATAAACTCCCTTGCCTGAAAATTAATTTGCTTATTGCCTTTTTTGAATTTATCCAACTCTTCTAAAACAACTATTGGGATAATTACATTATTTTCCTCGAAATGATAAATACAGCGATGGTCGTGTAAAACAACGTTTGTGTCGAGTACAAATATTTTAGCTTTATTTTCCATATTGTATAAAAAGTTTAAGTGAGAAATATTTCATACAAGATAAACATTTTCTTTTGGAATTAACCTTAATTTTAGATAAAAGTAATTGATTTTAATTTTTTGTGACAATTATTGAAAATACTATTGCTACAACAAAATTTACTAGCATCATTGGTGATTCTGTGTCTATAAACATTATAACAAGGGTGGCGATATATGCAAATATAATTCCTATTGAAAAAGCGCTATCCCAGTTTACCCTCATTATACCTAAAAAAACACTTATCAAAAAACACACACCCGTAGCCATGGCAATATCCACTATTATTGGTGCATTATAATCTACAATATCGAAAGTATTAAAAACAATTGCTACGATATAAAAAAAGAACAAATATATCATTGCCTTTCCTGTTTTTTCCATAATTTAATAATTTTTGTTTGATATTGCTTTATCAAATATTAATCCTAATTCATTATATAACGCTATTAAAAGTGATAGGATACAGTTAAAATGTGAAAAATATATAAATACACTTTAAATAATAAATTATCAAATCGCTTATAGCACTGATATCCACCTATAAACAGCATCCCAAAAATCAATACCCAAACCGTTTACAGTATATGCAATATTGAATTAGCAGTTAGGAAGTCAATAATTTAAAAATCAACTTTCATTTTTTTTTTTGAAAGTTCTGAATTTATTATGTCTTTGTATCATGAAATTATCTGAAGCTAAAGAAAAATTTATTAATTCATGGAGTAGTTTGGGTTCTAAATGGGGAATAAACCGTACTATGGCACAAATCCATGCTTTGTTTTTAATCTCGGAACAAGCATTAAGCGCAGAAGACGTTATGGAAACCTTAAAAATATCAAGAGGTAATACCAATATGAATATAAGAACATTAATTGATTGGGGCTTGGTTTATAAAAAATATAAAGCGGGTGAGCGTAAAGAATTTTTTATTGGGGAAAAAGATATTTGGACAGCAACAAAAAGGGTTATTCGTGTTAGGCAACAAAAAGAACTGAAACCAATGCTGCAAATCTTAAATGATTTATCTCGAACTAACCAAATTGATATAACTAAAAACAACCAAGATGAAGCAAAACGTTTTACAGAACAGATAAAAAACATGCAAACGTTTGCGAACCATGCTGTTAAAACACTAACAAAAATCAGTAATTCAAAAGAAAACTGGTTTTGGAAAACTTTTTTAAAGCTGAGCTAATTATAGTATTTATATCTTAGCGTAGCTTCGCTACAAACAAAAATATGAACGCTGATTTAACTGATTTAACTGATTCACGCAGATTTTTATTTCGTCTGAAACACACCGATACTAATCTAATTTTGTAAAACTCTGTTTTTTTAGCAAAGCATCACAAAATAATAAAGCAAGATAGTTTCGCTACAAATAAAAATAGGAATGCTGACCTAACGGATTCATGCAGATTTCTATTTCGGTTGAGGATAGATTTTTTCGAATTCAACTTTCATTATTTCCTGAAAGTTCAGATACATGCGAATTACTTAAAAACAAAAATTATGGAAACACATGCAGTAACAGGGGCATTAAGCTATTCAGGCAAATACATTGCCCAACAGCTACTAAAAAACAATATCAGTGTTGTTACCTTAACAAACTCGCCGCATAAAATAAACCCTTTTGGCAATAAAATCAAAATTATGCCATTGTCGTTTGATAATGAAGAGCTATTAGCGGCAAACTTAAAAAATGTTGATGTACTTTATAACACTTATTGGGTTAGGTTTGACCACAAAAATTTCACACATTCAAGTGCAGTTAAAAACACTAATGGAAAACCTTGATATCCAGAAACCTATTTTATCAATAAATCCGAAACTAGCATTTTTTACAGGAAAAATATTAAGTTGGTTTGTTAACGATGTAGTTATCACCAAGGAAGAAATAGACGGTTTAACCAGCAACTTACTATATGTTAAAGAAGCAGGGCATGGGGATACACTATTTTCTGAATGGGTTGCAAAAAACAAAAATACGCTTGGTAATAATTACACAAGCGAATTAAAAAAGAGGTAATAAGTAGTGGAACTATCAAAACTTATTTAAACCAACCTCAGAACTCATTTTTCTGAATCAATTGTCTTAAATGTCAGGCTCAAGTTTGTTACTTCGTATGGGTTATAAGGTACAAGATCCTCAATGGCAGTTTCAAGTGTATTGTAACTACTCCCTGGTGATGAACCACCCGCTATAAAACCACTTGTGCCGAAATATCCCGGTGCATCTGCATCTTGTAAGTGCAAAGC
>NBLH01000042.1 GCA_002084525.1 Bacteroidetes bacterium 4572_117
TGTAATGCCGGAATATAAAACTTATTATGCTTGTACAATTTATCAGGAAATTTAACAAACTCTTTTAATTCCTTTTTTGTTGATACTTCTTTAATAATTATTTCCATGTGTACTAGATTTATTTTAAGCACTAAGTGCTATTTATAGTTGCTTACGCACTTGTGCATACTTCTCACAATCAGCAATTTATCAAAAAGTAAATATACAATTAATTTTGTCGTAGCACTTATAGTCATTATTTAAAAAAAAATCTATTCCTCTTTTATTTAGTACCCACAATAATAAATACTGGCGGTATATTAAATAATCTAATTTTTATACTTGAAGCGTAAAATCGACTTTTTATAAGATGATAAATTATCCAGGAATATTGATAAGTAATAAATTTACCTTCCGCTTTGAGCAAGGCATATGCCCTGAATATAGTCCTTTTTCTTTTTCTCCTGTCCATAAAAGTGAATGGTATAGTTGAAATAATATAATCTACCTCTATCGTTTTATGTTCGTTTTTTAAGGTTATTTGTGCCTTTTCAGCATCTGAGTTAATAATTATTAAGCGCTTGTCGTTTATTTTGGATAAATCCTTAATAAATTGCTCATTAGTTTCAAATACAAAAAGGGTAGTGTCTTCTCTCATTTGGCTGAGAAGTTGTTTGGTTATTACACCTTTTCCTGATCCGTATTCTACAATCACTTTGGCATTGTCAAAATCTATTTTACTTAATAGCTTTTTAGTAATATAACCGGATGTTGAGGTTATCGCCCCAACATTCCTGTCTTTTATGAACTCGTTTATTAATGTTTTTTCACCCATTATCAAATATTTTATAATGTAGTAGAACCCTCAGTTGCAGCAAATTGATAAGCTACACCTTTTAAAAAAGCGGGAATAATTTTATTTATTAACACTTTTCTTTCTGGTGTAGATAATCTTAAAGCGTCAATAACTTCATTTGTAATATTTTCTTCTTTTACAATCTCAAATTGAGCATTTTTAATATGCTTTTTAAGCATTTTCAATTCTTCGCTTTGCCCAAAATCAGTTAATAAAAAAGTACCGCCCGGTTTCAATACTCTGTATACTTCATTAATAAAAAACTCAACTTGCGGATATCGGTGCGAAGATTCAGTCAAAAGAGCTATCCAAAAAAGGTAAATTTTGTGCATTAGCTTGTAAAAATGTATTATTTTTCTCTGTATATTTTTTTTTGCAAAATTCAATTGCTTTTTTGTTTAAATCAATGCCTGTAACATTATTTGGCAACAAATAACGATTAATATATGACAAACCACCACCTCTTCCACAACCTACTTCCAGGATGTTTTTTTCTTTTATATCTACACCTGTGACTGTATGATTATAAAGTTGTATAGAGTATCTATTATTTTCGTCCTCTTTTTTAAGTTCTACTTTTTGATTATTCTTTGAATATCCATAATTCATAAAAATAACTTCTGCATTTTTATCAATAGTACTTATGTACCAATACCAAATTTTAAAGAATATGTTCTTTACTTTTTCTTTCATTTTATTTTTTTAATAATATTGCACCACTTGAATATCCACCCCCAAAAACTGTAATTCCTATTAAATCCCCTTTTTAAATTTTTCTTGATTTTGAGAAAAGGCAATCGGGGTACTTGCACAACCTGTATTACCAAGCTTATCAATATTTACAATCATTTTTTCTTCGCTTAATTCCAATTCTTTTCTGATATGTTCAATAATGCGGATATTTGCCTGATGTGGGATTACATAGTTTAAGTCATTAACTGTAAGGTTATTCTTATTAAGAATTTCAGTTAATACACTTACCATATAATTATTTGCATTAATAAAAACATCTTTACCAAAAGGCATTTTTATTCCGCCGTTTAAAGGGCGTAAATAAACTGCTTCGGATGCTTTTCCCACATTTCCAAGACCTTCTGTTATGACATCAATAATTTCAATATCACTTTCGTTAATTTTATTCTTAGAAATAAATACAGCAGAAGCCCCATCTCCCCAAAGATGGCCCGATTGTTCGTCTTCTTCGTTACTATATGCTGTATTATGTTCTGATACTATTACCAATGCCTTTTTAGCTTTATCCATAGCAAAATATCCATTAACAATTTTTACTGCATTCACAAATGAAGAGCGTGCAGAAGTTACTGTTATTGCTTTAGCATTGCTTATGTTAAATTGATTCTGAATTGAATGAGCTAAGCCTACTACGGTATCGAATGGTGAATACGTAGCACCTACTATTAAATCAATATCGGCAATTGGATAGGGGAGATTTCCAATAGTTTTTTGAACCGCATTAATAGCCATTGTGTTGGTATTTTCATGCGATAATGCTTTTCTACGTTCTTTTATCCCTGTCCTACTTAATATCCACTCATCAGATAATCCATTGACTTTTTTAAAGTAATTATTTTTGATTATCTGTTTTGGAATATAATGTGAAATTAAATTTACATACATCATTTGTGTGATATTTATACGTATTTTGTTTAATAGTCAGCTGGGTCTAAAAAAATTAGTCTATTGTTTGTAAAACAAACTGTTCCGGGCATTTACCTGATACACCTTCGTACATAACATTTATTTGTTTTATCACTGAATTATAATCTTCTATTTGATGAATTACACCTTTTACACCAACTTCTTTTTTCTTGTAATCAAGATAAGCAACCACAATTGGGACTTTGGCTTTTGATGCCATATAATAAAACCCTTTATTCCATTTTGTAATCTTTTTAATCCATCCTTCCGGAGAAATTACAATATGTAATTCATCTGTATTATCCAATAAATCAACAACCTGATAAATTGCGTTTTTATTTTTAACACCTCTGACAGCAATAGAACCAAATTTTTTCATTAGAATATTCATGGGAAAAAAGAAAAGCTCTTTTTTTGACAGAAACAGGTATTTAATTCCAATTTCTGTCATTCCTAATTTTCCATAAAAGGCATCAATATGGGCTGTGTGTGGTGCAAATATTGTGATTGACTTTTTTAAATCCGGAAACTCACCTTTTATTTTCCAACCTAAATTTTTTAATACTTTTCCTGATAGAGTCTTCATATTTCTCTTAATGTTTTTGTTCTTTTAATGTTTTATAGTCAGTATTGCTTAAAAAAATTAAGCGGCTAAGCCTTTAGTTAGTATTCCTATTAAGCCTTCAAAATATGGTGAATATTTTTCATACTTATTTTGTAAAAAGAAAGGTATTTCAAGTCCTTTTAGCACCATAATAAATACATCAAGCAAAACATCAATATCTTCAACTGCAGCAAACTCATTTTCATCAATTCCTTGTAATATAATCTTTTTCAGGCTTTCTTTTTCCCAGTAATCTAGTTCATTTCTTAAATCATCAATAAAATCAAAATGTTCAAAAAAATCAGCTTTAATAGTTTCATGGTAGTTAGAAGCATCATTTAAAACTTCCATTCTTTTAATCAGATATGTTTTCATCCTACTGGATGCACTTAAATCAGTGTTGCTCATGATTATTGACAATTGATTTTTTAAATTTACTATTTCTTTGGATACCACTTCTTTAAATAATTCTTCCTTACTTGCAAAATGGTAATATAAGGATCCTTTAGCTTTCCTTGCAATTTTTGCTATTTCGTCCATTGAGGTTTTGTGAAAACCAAAGCGGCTAAACAATTTGTTAGCAACACTTAGTATCTTATCTTTGGTATTTTCTATTGCCATATTTCAACTTTATCCTTATTGACCATTCTTGTTCTTGAGTACAAAGAAATATAAAAAATCTCATATAACATAATAAAATGAAAAAATTTAACATCTATTACTATATTTACATTTAATTTATTTATCCTTGCAACCAGAAAATGAACAATAGGCTGCTAGCAAGACAATTCAGAAATTCTAAAAATCATATAATTATGAAACAAGTAACTTTATTTATCATACTGTTTTTAAGCATACAAATTTCTAACAGTTTAGCCTGTACTAACCTTTTAGTAACAAAAGGTGCATCAAAAACGGGTTCGTGCTACATTTTATATACAAACGATGGCGAATGGCTATATCACCTAAAAAAATATCCGGCAATGGATTATAAAAAAGGGGAATACCTAAAAATTGGGAATGGCCAAATTACGCAGGTCGCACATACTTATGCCAGGCTTGGTTTCCATATGAATGAGTTTCAGGTTTCAATTGGTGAAACCACTTTTACCGGCCGTGAAGAGCTATGGTCGAAAAATAATTTTTTAAAATACTGGCATTTAATGGATTTAGCTCTGCAACGTGCAAAAACTGCACGTGAAGCCATTAAAGTAATTGCCGGGTTAGTTGAAGAATACGGATATGGCAGCGAAGGCGAATCTTTTTCGATTGCTGACCCAAATGAAGCATGGATACTTGAAATGGTTGGTAATGGTTCCGGAAAAAAAGGTGCTGTTTGGGTAGCTGTTAAAGTTCCTGACGGGATGGTTTCTGCACATGCTAATCATGCACGTATTGGAGCTTTTCCCCTTGATGACCCTGAAAATTGTATTTATTCAAAAAATGTTATCTCTTTTGCCATCGAAAAAGGTTTTTATGACCCAAAATCGGGTAAACCGTTTGAATTTAACAAAGCTTATGACCCGGCAACACCTGAAAAGCTAAAATACTCAGAAGCCAGGGTTTGGTCTTTGTTTCGAAGAATTGCACCTTCTTTAAACCTATCCCCTGATTATCACCGTGGGTTAACAGATCAGCGCTATCCATTATGGATAAAACCGGATAAAAAATTAAGCACCCACGATATTTTTATGCTTGCTCGTGATCATTACGAAGGTACTGAATTTGATATGACAAAGGGGATAATGGCCGGGCCATATGGTAGCCCACAGCGTAACAGGGGTTTATCTTTTTATGTCGACAGTGTGAAATATTCATGGGAAAGGCCTATTTCAACTTATAACACGGCTTTTTCTTTTGTTGCACAAATGCGAAACTACTTACCAGACCCAATTGGTGGGGTACTATGGTTTGGCGAAGACGATACATATTTTACCTGTTATGTACCAATGTATAACGCAATTACAGAAACACCTGAAGCATTTATTATAGGTGATATCAATAAGTTTTCCTTAAAATCGGCCTGGTGGGTTTTTAACTTTGTTTCAAATTTTGCCAACCTCCGCTATTCAGATATGATTAAAGATATTCAACTTGTTCAAAACAAATTGGAGCGTGATTTGATACAAAATCAGGATTCTATTGAACAAAAAGCCTTTGCCATTTATAAAGCAAATAAAAGCAAATTGCCACAATATTTGACAGATTATAGCGTAAAGCAGGGAACAAAAGTGGTAGCCGAATGGCGTGAATTAGGTTTTTTCTTGGTTACAAAATATAACGATGGCTACGTAAAAGATAAAAATAACAAAATAGAAAGCAAAGGGTATCCAAAAGAGTGGTATCGCCGTGTAATTAAAACCGAAGGTGAAAAGCACAAAATAAAAAATGCGGAAAACAAAAATGAAGTGAAATCTTTTTAGTCATTGGTCATTAATATTAGTCATTAGAAATTGGACATTAGTCAATTTAGTAATACGCTAATGACTAATGTCTAATGATTTTTACGAGCAAAACCCATAACGCATTGATAATCTGCTTATACTTCAGGCGTTATGAGATTATTTACCGTGACATTGTTTATACTTTTTGCCGCTACCACATGGGCATGGTTCGTTTCTGCCTATTTTCTTTTCAACACGTACAGGTTGTAGTTTTTCTTGTTTTTTACCCCCTTTGCCATCGTCATATCCATCAGCGTCATTTTTCTGGGTTTTATATTTGCTCATATCCAGTCTTCGTTGTGCTCTTGCCTGCTTAACTTCCGATGGGTCGCTGAATTGTATCTGGGCTTTCAACAACGAGGAAATTATACTCCTGTTGTTAAGGTCGACCATGTTTTTGAAAAGCTCGAATGACTCAAATTTATATATCAAAAGCGGGTCTTTTTGTTCGTAGGTCGCATTTTGAACAGACTGCTTTAAATCATCCATTTCGCGAAGATGCTCTTTCCAAGACTCATCAATAGTTGCCAAGATAGTAGTTTTTTCAAAGGCTTTAACTACATCTTCTGCATTTGTTTCGTAGGCATTTTTTAAATTTACCATAACTTGGTACACTTTTACACCATCTGTTATAGGTACTAAAATGTTCTCATATTGATGCGACTGCTTTTCGTACACCTCTTTAATCACTGGAAATGCCTGTTCAGCAATTAATTTAGTTTTTTGTTCAAATGTTTTTAAAACAGCACCATATAATTTGTCAACAATATCATTAGGGTTTAACTTAATAAACTCATTTTCGTTAACTGGGCTTTCAGTTGATAAAATTCGTATAACGTCTAGCTTAAAATCCTCAAAAGTTGAAATCCCATGATGATTAGATACAAGCGAATCGCAAACATCATACATCATATTTACAATATCTACACCTAATCGCTCTCCATAAAGTGCGTGGCGTCTTTGTTTATATACAACTTCTCTTTGCGAGTTCATTACGTCGTCATATTCTAACAAACGTTTTCTTATCCCAAAGTTATTTTCCTCTACTTTTTTCTGTGCCCGTTCAATTGATTTGCTAATCATAGAATGCTGGATTACCTCTCCATCTTCAAGGCCCATCCTATCCATTAATTTAGCAATACGATCAGAACCAAACATACGCATCAAATCGTCTTCAAGCGAAACAAAAAACTGTGAAGTACCCGGGTCGCCTTGTCTACCTGAACGCCCTCTTAACTGTCTGTCAACCCTACGCGACTCATGCCTTTCGGTACCCAAAATTGCTAAACCGCCTTGTTTCTTAACATGGTCAGATAGCTTAATGTCCGTACCACGCCCGGCCATATTTGTTGCAATTGTAACCATTTTTTCTTTACCTGCTTCAGCCACAATATCTGCCTCGCGCTGGTGTAATTTAGCATTCAGTACATTATGTTTGATTTTACGGATTTTTAACATCCTGCTTAACAGCTCCGAAATCTCAACTGAGGTGGTACCCACTAATACTGGCTGATCGTTCTCTACTAATGCTGCACTTGCATCTATTACGGCATTATATTTTTCCCGCTTTGTTTTATAAACTAGGTCGTCTTTATCTAACCTCACTATTGGTTTGTTCGTTGGAACCACCACCACATCCAATTTATAAATATCCCATAATTCACCGGCTTCTGTCTCGGCAGTACCTGTCATGCCGGCAAGCTTATGATACATCCTAAAGTAATTCTGTAAAGTAATGGTTGCAAATGTTTGGGTCGCTGCTTCAACCTTTACATTTTCTTTTGCCTCAATTGCTTGGTGCAGACCATCAGAATATCTACGGCCATCCATTATACGGCCTGTCTGTTCATCAACAATCTTCACCTTATTGTCCATCACCACATATTCCACATCTTTTTCAAACATGGCATATGCTTTTAATAATTGATTTATTGTATGTATCCTTTCTGATTTTATGGCATAATCAGATATTAATTTATCTTTTTGTGCTAGTTTATTGCTTTCCATCAAACCGGAATCCTTTTCAATCCTAGCTATTTCCGATCCAATATCTGGGAGTACAAAAAATAGGTTGTCGTTTACGTCTTTCGATATAAGATCGATACCCTTATCTGTTAAATCAATAGAATTAGTTTTTTCTTCAATAACAAAAAATAGGTCGTCAGTTACTTCAGGCATCCGTTTGGCATTTTCTGCTAAATAAACATCCTCAGTTTTTAACATCAGGGCTTTCATACCAGTTTCGCTCAAATATTTTATTATTGCATTGTTTTTTGGTAAACCTTTAAATGCCCTCAATAAAAGTATCCCGCCATCTTTTGTGTTCCCTTCACCAATTAATTTTTTTGCATCAATCAATAATTGCGTTACCAGCTTTTTTTGGGCATTCATTAATTTAACCACATAACCTTTCAATTCGCCAAACAGTTGTTGGTCGCCTTTTGGAACCGGGCCTGAAATTATCAAAGGGGTACGGGCATCGTCAATTAATACAGAATCTACCTCATCAACAATCGAATAGTGGGGTTTTCTTTGCACAAGGTCATCAGGGCTAATAGCCATGTTGTCCCTTAGGTAGTCGAAACCGAATTCATTGTTTGTACCAAATGTGATATCTGCCATATAGGCATCTCTTCTTTCTTGTGAATTAGGCTGGTGTTTGTCTATACAGTCAACCGAAAGCCCATGGAATTCATACAAGGGCCCCATCCATTCGGCATCACGTTTTGCAAGATAATCGTTTACTGTTACAATATGAACACCTCTGCCGGTAAGTGCATTTAAAAACACAGGTAATGTTGCAACAAGCGTTTTTCCCTCTCCTGTGGCCATTTCTGCAATCTTCCCTTCGTGCAAAACAATACCGCCCATTAGCTGAACATCATAATGGATCATATCCCACTTGATTTCGATACCACCGGCAAGCCACTTGTTTTTATAAAATGCTTTATCGCCCTTAATTACCACACTGTCTTTAGTAGAAGCTAGATCCCTATCAAACTGAGAAGCGGTAACTTCAATGGTTTCATTATTGAAAAACCGTGTAGCAGTTTCTTTCATAATAGCAAAAGCGCTTGGTAGCACTTTTTTTAAAACCACTTCTGTTTTATCAAGAATGCTTTGCTCAATTTTATCTATTTGTTGGTATATTGCTTCCCTTTCTGTAATTTCACTTTCAGATGTTTTAACCTTTAATTTTTCAATTTCCTTAACATCGTCACTTGTATATTCATTAATTATGTTTTTTAATTCAAGTGTTTTTGCACGAAGTTCATCATTAGAAATATCCCTGATATTATCATAGTCTACCTTAACTTTCTCTACCAAAGGCCAAGCTTGCCTAACATCTTTATCCGATTTTTTACCGAATATTTTGTTTAGTATATTATTAAATGCCATTTCCTTATTTATTATTGATTCTAATATTCCTGTTTTAGCTCGCAAAAGTAAATTATTTTTGGCAGAACTCTATATCATTTTAGTTTTTTTAACTGAAATGCAATTAAAGATAAAAAAGTATTTATATTTGTAGCCGTTTTAGTATCTTATTTTTGATATTGTTGAATTATTTGGCCTAATTTTTAATAATCTTGACTAGTTTTGCTATAATGATACAATGCAATAATGATACAGTGATTAAATAAAATATAGACACATGAAAAAATTTATATTATGGGTAGTTGCCGTTACAATTACGCTTGGAGCCGCAGTGTACCAGAGACTAACCGGCCCTACTCACCCTAAAAGGGTTAAAGTTGAATTGGCCGACAAAACATATAATGTGAAACTATTTCGCAGCCATGGTGGCACTGAAGATGCCCCAATTGAATTAGCTATTGATAATCAGCAGGTTACGGCGGAATTGTGTTACAAGTTTTTTCCTGAACATGAAAATGAAGAATGGAAAACAACCGAATTTAAACGAGAAGACACTAAATTGGTTGCTTACCTACCTAACCAACCTATGGCAGGTAAGTTAATGTACTATATTTCATTAAAAAGTGGTGATAAAACCATAGAAATTGAAAAAAACACACCAATTGTTATCAGGTTTAAAGGGGCAGTACCTAAATCTATATTATTCCCTCACATATTTTTTATGTTTTTTGCCATGTTATTGGCAAATGTTGCAGGTTTATTTGCTATTGCCAAGTTTTCAAGATACAAGCTGTACACCTATCTTACCTTTATTTTTTTAATTATTGGTGGTTTGATTTTTGGTCCCATTGTCCAAAAATATGCATTTGGCGAATTGTGGACAGGTATCCCCTTTGGTTGGGATTTAACGGATAACAAAACACTTTTTGCTTTTATTTTTTGGCTTATTGCAGTTGCCGGAAATATTAAAAAGGATAGGGCTTACTTAACAATTATTGCAGCTATTGCAGTACTGATTATCTTTTCAATACCACATTCGATGTATGGTTCAGAACTAAACCGTGCAACTGGTGATGTAACACAAGGTTTTATTTCTTTTTTTAGTGTTTTAATTTGATTTTTTGAACGCATAAACATCATTTGTTAATATAAAATGACTATAGATGCACGGATTTTAATTTATAAATTGCTCGAAAAAAGTGCTTCTAATAAACTCAATATTCCTATTAAATATGGGAATATTTTACACCCCCTGAATATCAACACCTTAATTGTATTTAACAAAGGGGATATCAAAAAAAATAAAAATGATGTGTTGAAAATCAACAAATTAAAAAGTCAATACTTTCAGTTAATAATGGCAGGGGGTTTATACTGAAAAAGGGTTAAAATTCGACTTTTTAGAAACTGTTTATGACTGAATATCAGCTTAATGAACAATTCAACAATTTAAAGTATAACTATACTATTATGTTGTGAACGGCATAAGCCCTCACCGTAGGTAAACTTTGCCAGAAAAATAAAGTTTTATGAAATTCGTAGAGTGTCAGTGTGTTTCAAAACTAATAAAAATCTGTGTGGATCAGTTAAATCAGTGTTATCTGCGTTCCTATTTTTTGTTTGTAGCGAAGCTACGCTATGATTTACTCCATATTGTATTTTTGTAGTTTTTGGATATATGTTTCATTAGTATGTTCAATCAACTCGCTCATAGCTTTGTGGGCTATATCACCTTCGCTATTTAATAGTGCTTTATAAATCCTTTCATAGAATTTTACACGAATATCACGCTCGCCTTCAACATTTGCATAAATAAAGTTTCTCATCCTTGGGATTAATGAAAAAATTGGCTCCATGGTTATAATTACAAATGAATTGCATGTAATTTCTGTTATTTTTGCATGAAAAGCATTTATTATATCAGCCTCTGCTTGAATATGGTCACCATCACATTTAATGAGGTCGTCTATTATTTTTCGAATATCCTTTAAGTTTTGCTTCGACCTGTTTGTTGCGGCAAGTTTTGCAATTTCAGGCTCAAACATTAACCTTGCCTGATTTATATGTAGAATTAAATTGTGGTCAAATTTTAAATCATAATAAAGGAGTAACGAAGAAATAGCATCCTTAATATTGTAATCGGATACATACATCCCGCTTCCTTTTTTTATGTCGATTAACCCTCTGGCACTCAATCTTCTAAGGGCTTCTCGCAAGGCAGTTCTACTAACAGCGAACATTTTGCAAAGCTCATGTTCAGTTGGTAATTTAGAGCCTGCCGGCAATTTTTTATCCCTTATTGCTTGTTCAATTTTCCGTTCAATTTTTTGGCTAAGTGTTTGAGAATCCTTTATAGGGGCGAATAAATTGGTCATTTGTAATTTATATTTATGTAATACATGTTATTAATAACAAATGTAATATAAATAATCCACAACTTCAAATTCCGCACGAATATTCTGATTTACATAATAATAAAAGGACAGTAAACAAAGCTGGGGTGTTTTGTTATTATTTAGGCATCTAATTTTTTACACAGTAAAAAAATTAATTGAAAGCAACAACTATAAAACAATAGATTGTTGTGGTTTACTAGACTTTACAGCTAAAAAAACATAAGTTTTATAATAATTATAATAATTTCTTACCTTTTTTGTCAGATAAATCTGTGTTAGTAAATGTTTTGAATAATAGAGGTTTATGAAAATTAGAAAGCAAACAAAATTACTTCTTATAACATGTCATACAAATAATTTTTGAATTATAAAATAAATTTCATAATTTTGATTTTAATTATAAATTTTTAACAATTATTTATTAATCAAAGCTAAATCTATTATGAGAAAAATTGCATTTATTTTTGCATTCCTTTTTGTAGGCTTGCAGGTTTTAGCTCAAACAACCATTAACGGTACCGTAACCGACCCTCAAGGGGAATCGGTACCAGGTGCAAACGTTTGGGTGAAAGGCTACTCAAATGTTGGTACAATAACCGATATGGATGGGAAATATTCCATTGACGTACCAACAGAGGCAACAACGATTGGTTTTTCATTCATGGGGATGAAAACTAAGGAAGTTTCAATTGGCGGGCAAACCACTATCAATGTAGTTCTTGAGAATGAGGATCAAACTATTGACGATGTGGTAGTTACAGCCTTAGGTATTGCTCGGGAAAAGAAATCCCTTGGGTATTCCGTACAAGAGGTGGATGGAGATGATATAGCTAGAGCTAAAGAAAGCAATATTGTTAATTCACTTTCTGGAAAGGTTGCAGGTGTTCAGATAATGGGAGGACAAAATATTGGAGGTTCATCCAGGATATTAATTAGAGGAGCTAACACCATAGATTCTGAAAACCAACCGTTATTCGTTGTTGATGGAATGCCTATTGACAACAGCAACTTTGGAGAAGGCGTGGAATATGGCGACGGCTGTTCAACATCAGCTGTACAAAGTGGCCGGGATTATGGTAATGCTGCCCAGGATATTAATCCTGATGATATTGAATCTATCAGCGTATTGAAAGGGCCAAATGCCACAGCTCTTTATGGGAGTCGAGGTGCGAATGGGGTAATTTTGATTACAACAAAGAAAGGTAAGTCCCAACAAGGTTTTGGTGTAACTTTCTCTTCAGGATTAACCTTGTCTCAGGCATATGTTTTTCCTGATTTGCAAAACAAATATGGTGGAGGTAGAGGCGTCTTTATTAATGGAGAAGATGGGCCAGAAGTGGATTTAGCCATGGACGAAAGTTGGGGGCCTGCATTAGAAGGACAAATGGTAAAACAATGGGGAGGAGAAGGTAATATTGGAGAAATTAGACCATGGGTGGCTCATCCGGATAATTACAGGGATTTTTTCGAGATAGGAAAGAAGTATGATAACCATTTGGCAATAAGTGGGAATGATGGAAAAAATAGATATAGGATGGCCTATACGCGGATGGACGAAACAGGGACTGTTCCAAATAGTAAATTAACAAGAAATACATTCAACCTTAGTTTGGAGCGAAAGCTTAATGATAAGTTTATGGTAAATCTTGCGTTGAATTACATCAATACACAGGGATACGGAAGGCCAAATACAGGAGGAGGATCAGATGCTATTCCCTATAATATGGTCATATGGAGCCAAAGGCAACTTGACTTGGAGCGGCTAGAGGATTATAAATATCCAGATGGATCGCAAAGAACATGGAGAACATCAGGATTTGGCCAAACAAATGTTCGGGCAAATAATCCCTATTGGCTAGTAAATGAAGATTATTCAACTGATGAGCGAAGCAGGATAATTTATAATACTGGTTTTACATACAATATCACTGATGAACTATCATTAAGAGCTCGTTTAGGACAAGATTGGTATGCTGATAGACGACAGGATAGGCAAGCAGTAGGATCAAGGTATACACCTTATTATCTGCAGGATCAAATTGAA
>NBLH01000253.1 GCA_002084525.1 Bacteroidetes bacterium 4572_117
AAAAGTTGTTCTTTCTCATACACTTCAACCCTGTTACCAAATAGGGCATTTAGTTTTTCACGATATGGGTGCGTAGGGTCAGAAAGGTTATTTGCTGTTTGCTGTAAAAGATTTGACCAGGGAACTAACCACACCACAGCTTTAGGTTTTGAAGCATCATAAGACTTCATTATGGAATGAATTGCATTACATGCTATAAACGTTTTGCCTCCTGCGGTTGGGACTTTAATTGCGATATGGGTTGCAGCAGGTATATTATCCTTATACGGTGTCATACCGCTATAAGTACCATCAAGTTTTAATTGGTATTTTCCTACACGATTTTCCCAATACAGATTAAATGCTTTTGCGTTATCCTGATATTTGTTTTGGTAATCCAAAAACTTTTCTAAATCGTTTATAACTTTTTGCTGATATGGTTTTAATTCCATCTTTTTTTACAATTCAAATTAATTTAGTTGTTTCAGCTGATTATTATTTAATTTCAAGAAGTTTTCTTTAAACACGGAGATGTCGCTAAATAATAACCCTTCAAATTCATGCAATTGAATATATGGCACAAATCTATACCTAAGCGATTCATCTACTTCATCTGCCATAGCATTTTCCAAGAATGTCATTCTTTCTTTTT
The DNA here is from genome assembly GCA_002084525.1 of Bacteroidetes bacterium 4572_117. Taxonomy (GTDB): domain Bacteria; phylum Bacteroidota; class Bacteroidia; order Bacteroidales; family NBLH01; genus NBLH01. Next base: position 632 of record NBLH01000253.1, read on the forward strand.
TATCTACAATGGTTTTGGCTTCTTCCCATTTTGGGTAATCATGTTTTGGGTATATGCCGTAGTAATCAATCAATAAGGTTACGACTACACTTGTATCCTTTAAGTGTAATTCAATTTGTTTCTTTAAAACTTTCCATGCAACAATCCCCCCTCCTGATTTCTTAATTTTAGGGTTTTCTATGTATAATCCGTGCTTGTTGAAGAATGGCTGCAAAACATCGTTGCAGAATATTTGCTCAGTTTGCCCTTCTCCTATAATAATTATCCTCTTCACAAATTTATTTTTTTGTTAGGCTGTTTAATATTGCCCAAATTATTTTATAATACACTTATGTTTCATTATAATTTTGAAAAAGGTTGAGCTGAGTTAATAATATTTCTTTCCCATAATTCACCTAAGGTGTGGTCTTGTAACCAAAGTTTCAGTTTTTTAGAATCCAGACGTTGAAATATTGATTGGTTTTCATCAATATTTCTATCAACTGCAACTATATCTTCAGGCTCAAAACAATCGACAAGATTAACTGATTGTGTTGAGATAATTACCTGAGCTTTTGAAGAAGCTGATTGAATCATTCCTGCCAGTTTTGTTATTGCTTGTGGGTGCAGTCCTAATTCAGGCTCATCAATTATTATTACCGAAGGTGGTTCGGGTTGCAATAAAACAGTTGTTAATGCAATAAACCTTAAAGTACCATCAGAAAACTGATAAGCGGTAAAATTAGAGTTTGGATCTCCTTTTTCTACCCATCTTAGTTCAATTTCATTTTTATTTAACTTTTTTGGTTGCAAGATAAACCTATCTATATATGGAGCAATTGATTTTATAGTTTTTTCAATGCGATTAAATAATTTAGGGTATTCCTCTTGCAAATAATACAAAAATGCCGGGAGATTTCTACCATCTGTTTTTAAATAATCATTGTCGTTTATATCACATTCTCTGCGTAGCATAGAAGTAGCCGAAGTATCATGAAAGTGGTATGTCTGAATGTTAGACAGGTAGCCTTGAAGATACTTGTCTCTGTATGAATTTGATACGGGCACATTACTTTCTTCACTAAAAGAATGAACAATGTAACCTTTTGAATCATCAGACTTATTGACCTGATATCCAGATGCATCTCCCTCAATGAATAAGCCTCCGGATGTGTCCTGGACCAACTTAAACCAATAGGCATTATTATTCTTGTTATCTTCTGTAAAAATTAACTTGCCATATAATTTTTCTGTTACTTTTCTACCAAAATACAATAAGCTATCTGCTTTCTCCTCTATTACATAACGTTGCAATTGTCTGTTAAATATTGCATGAACCATTTTAAAAAACGAAACAAAGTTGCTTTTACCTGCACCATTGCTACCTATAAAAACATTGATTGGTTTAAGTTCCAACTGCATTTTTCTTAAATATTATATGATATTTCTGCATTAAACCTTCTTCAAGCAAACAATTATCCGCATAAATAATATATTGCTCTGACTTAGTTTTTATGTTACGTAAAAATCTGTCATCCAAGGTAGTCATTTTATCCTTAAAGTAATAAAAATAATAAGCTGTGTTGTTGATTTCACCTAAAAGGTGTTCTTCCGATGTTTTATTTTCGACAAAAGATTGCCGGGTTTCTGAAAACCAAACATATTCACGAATTTTATCCAAGCCTACATCTTCATTTAGCATTTGGTTTTCAAGAAACAAGGGCTTGCCTAATTCATAATAATCAAAGCTGCCCCCTGTACCTTCTACAGCTTTTTTTTCTTCGCCATAACCTTTTATTACCCTTTTTACCCGTTCAGCTGTAATATTTTCGGCATAATTTTCCATTTCAACTAATATGAATTTACGACTGCCACCATCTTGTTTATTTAGGTTTAATACGGCATGAGCAGTTGTTCCAGAACCTGCAAAAGAATCTAAGACAATACTATTTTTTGAAGTTGCTTGTTCTATAAGAGTCAATACTAATTCATATGATTTTGGGAAAGCAAATTGAGAGTCTGGTATAATGTCTCTAACCGTACGTGTACCATTTAGTGTATACCCAACTTTTTCATTTAAAATAGTAGAAAATCCTGTGTAGTCACTAGCCAATTCATTCAGGAATTTTTTTTCTCTTGGTCGTCCATTTTTTTTTGAAGGGAAGAAAATTCTATTCTCTTCTAATTTTGATTTCATAGTCTCTTTAGAGTATCGCCAACCTGTATTTGGGGGACATGGGTAAACATTTCCAGTTTCTATGTCAACCAAATCATAATGTAAATTAGGTCTTTGTTCTGCGTTAGCAAGTCCTAAAATACTATTGCTCATCCATGATCCGCGTGGGTCATTATCTGGATTCGTATATTTTGATTTATCAGATATTTTACCTCGCAAAGAAAAATCAGATGATTTCCCATAAACATATATATATTCATGGTCTTTAGAAATCATGGATTGATTTCTACTGTCAACAATTTGCCTACTTTTCCAGATAAAATTTGCTTTATAGCCACTTGTTCCGAATATTTCGTCAAGTAATATCTTTAAATAAAATGCTTCATTATCATCGATAGAAATAAAGATAGCTCCACCTTTTGCCAAAAGTTTATGTAATAATTTTAAACGAGGATACATCATGCACAACCATTTATCGTGGCGTGAAAGGTCTTCGGCTTCTTTGCCAACCACTTTACCTAACCATTTTTTAATTTTAGGGTCATTAACATTATCGTTATATACCCAATTTTCATTTCCTGTGTTGTAAGGTGGGTCAATATATATGCATTTTACTTTTCCTTCGTATTCGGGTAAAAGAGATTTAAGAGCTTCGAGGTTATCGCCGTGTATTATTTTGTTTCCACTATTTGTTTCCGATTTTGATTGTTTGCCATTATCAAAACCATAAGAGTGTTCCAAAATTTTATATGGAACATCCATGTGGTGGTTAATTACTTTGTCTTTTCCTATCCAATTAAGTGTTGGCATATTGTTAATGCAAATTTGGTAAAATTTATTTTTGCCCAAATTTAGAAAAAAATGCTATCATTATTGTAATAAAATTAGCAAACACCATAAAAATGGTTCTACTACCATTTTAGCGGGTGCTTGCCTATAAAGTAATTTCTAGTATCTTGCGCCCATTCAGGGCTTTTGTAATATGCTGATTCACAACCCTGCGCTTTACTTCGACTACGCTCAGTAACCACGCACAGGGCTAATGCTTAACGCCCACTTTGGGGCTTATATGAAAAAATACCGACATTATGGACACGCACTGATTAGGCATGAGCGTATAAACAAATAACCAACATATTTTTTAATCAATAACCCACTAAGTTTTCAGTAAGCACTAAGTGCTATTTAATGTTCTTACGCACTAGTGTAAATATCTTACGATATGCAAGTTGCGTAAAAGTAAATATACAACGGCGAAGCCCTCACCGTAGGTAATTAATTTTGTCTGGGTACTTAATACGCTAAAATTCATCATTTAATTATCCATTTAGATAAAAGCTGTTATTGCCGGTAAAAAGAATATGCTTTCTGCTAATATCCTGTATCGCTCATTTTTCATAAAGTAGTTTTCATATTTTAATAATACCAATAAACTTAAACTCATTACCACAAGAATAAAACTTAGCGTAGCTTCGCTACAAACAAAAACATGAACGCTAATAACACTGATTTAACGGATTCACGCAGATTCTTATTTAGCCTGAAACACACTTATATTAATCTAATTTTGTAAAACTTTGTTTTTTCAGCAAAGTTTACCTACGGTGAGGCTACGCCGTTCACAACATACTAATATAAAATTTGTTGAAAGAACAATTTACATCTATTTTTGGGCACAAATTAGTTGAAAAATGAACACAAATTTAGATATAATCCCTATAAACAAGTGGTATAAAGGCTTGGCCGAAAAACCGGTCATTATTGCCGGCCCTTGTAGTGCAGAAACCAAAGAGCAAGTTTTGCAAACAGCTGTTGAAATTTCAAAAATCCCACAGGTAAAAATATTTAGGGCTGGCATATGGAAACCCCGTACCAGGCCAGGTTCTTTTGAAGGCGTAGGTACTATTGGCCTAAAATGGCTGGCAAAAGTCAAGCAAAAAACCAAGCTTTTAACAGCAGTGGAAGTTGCAACCCCCGAACATGTTAAAATCTGCAAACAAAACCCCGAAAGTGTCGATATCCTTTGGATTGGTGCACGTACAACGGCAAACCCTTTTTCGGTACAGGAATTGGCCGATGCTTTAAAAGGATTGGATATACCTGTGATGATAAAAAACCCGATTAACCCAGATTTAAGTTTATGGATTGGAGCAATTGAAAGGGTTTATAATTCAGGTATTAACAAAATTGCTGCTATCCATCGTGGCTTTTCGCCTTTTGAACCAACAAAACTCAGAAATATCCCTAAATGGGAAATACCTATCGACTTAAAGCTGCATTTTCCTAAATTGGATATCATAAATGACCCAAGCCATATTTCAGGCATAAAAAAATATGTTTCAGAAATTGCACAGGATGCACTTGATTTAAACATGGATGGTTTAATGATTGAAACACATATAAATCCTGAAAAAGCATTAAGCGACGCAAAACAACAGCTAAAACCTGAGGAACTGGCAGTGTTGCTGGAAAGAATAAAATATAGGCTTGCCGAAAACAAAAACCCCGAATTTATTAGCAACCTGGAACAATTCCGCTATCAAATTGACTCTATAGACCAGCAAATTATTGAACTTTTAGCCCACAGGATGCTAGTTATTGAAGATATTGGTGCTTACAAGGCTGATAATAACGTTACAATTTTTCAACTAAAAAGGTGGAAAAAAATTATTTCGAGCAGGTTGCAGCTTGCCAAGGATAACAATGTAGACCAAAATTTTATGCGTAAACTTTTACAACTTGTCCATAAAGAATCTATCCGCAAACAAAAAAATGTATTGAAACTTAAGAATGCTAGTAAGTAAGCAGAGGGCAGAGCTATGCAAAGACAGGACTGTAGACTGTGAACTGTAGGCTATATACTGTTTAAAACAATAAAATAAAGAAAATTATAAAAAACACTGACTTTACAGACAAACACTAGAGTCTGTAAAAATCATGACATTTATCTTACGCCCATTCAGGGCTTTTGTAATATGCTGATTCACAACCCTGCGCTTTACTTCGACTACGCTCAGCAACCACGCACAGGGCTAATGCTTTACGCCCACTTTGGGCATATGCGTCAACTTAAGAGATAATGTATTGATATATAATTAGCTCCGGGCTTTAGCCCGGTGTGTTTAGTGAATGAAAATTGGCTTTAGCCGAAAATTGGCATAGCTAGTGTCAACTTTATTGAAGGCATTGTTAAATATCGAGAACGAGATATAGAGTATAAAGATTATAGGTACAGCCAAAATTTGCAAGGTAGCAAATGATATTACTGAAAAAATAAGAAAAATATATTTTAATTTATTGTCCTCGAAACTGTAGTTTTTAAATTTAAGCGAGAACATAGGGATACGTGCAACCAAAAAAGTTGAAATAATCACTATTAATGGCAATAAAACAACTGGTTTAACTATATAAATCCCAAAAAACATAACAATGAGGAAAAAGAAGGTGTTTCGCGAAAAGCCGGGAAACAAAAGTAAATCGCTGGGATTAAATACCGCAATTAAAGGGATTGCTGCAATTAGCATAGCACTTGCAGGTGTTGCCAAGCCTAAAAAAGACTCTGTTTGCTTTTCATCAATGTTAAATTTTGCCAACCTTAATGCAGAAAAAAGCGCAATTAAAAAAGCAGAAAGCATAATAACCACGTCTAATAATGGTAACGAAAAAGAAAACTGTTTTACCTGTAAGCTCTGTTTTAATAGTTGGTACAAAATCATTGATGGCGCCAATCCAAAACTGACCATATCTGCAAGCGAATCGAGCTCTTTACCAAGTAGAGAGGTAACCTTTAGGGTTCGTGCTGCAAAACCATCAAAAAAATCAAAAACACCGGAAATATAAATAAAATACGAAGCCAAAACCAAGTTATTCCTGCCCTCAAACGACAAAACAATGGCAATTGACCCTGAAAGTAAATTCATCAGGGTGAAAAAATTTGGGATATTACGGTATAAAAAATTATTTTTCGACATTTATGATAAGTATTATTTAAATGATGTAATGATTAATATGTAAAATTAATACTAATCTTGGAATATCATTAAAAAATTCAAAATTTGTTCTGATTTTTGTATTAAAAAGTAATTTTTCCAATAAGTTTTTTTGCAAACTGCAAGGGTTAATCAATTTATTAAACCTACCGAAGACTTTATTGCAAGTTTTAGGCCAAATTTTAAAATCAATTAATAATTGTTTTGAGCTTTATAATTAACAAGATATTGATATTTTTGTCGTTAAGATATCAGTGCACCTATGAGTATGTTTGAGTGAAAATAAAATTCAAAGTATAGCACAAAAAAAATGGAAGCATCAATAATGCATGCCAACTATTTTGCCGGATTGGCCCAATACGATTATTTGGGGTCGGCATATAAAATTAACGACAGCACCACCTTAGGGCTATCGGTAATCCGTTTTGGTGTGGATAATATACCAAACACGCTAAACCTGATTGATGCCAACGGAAATGTTAATTACGACCGTATTACCTATTTTTCAATAGCAGATTATGCCTTTTTGTTTTCTTTTGGCAAGAAATTGAAAATTCCGGGGCTTAGCGTAGGTGGCAGTTTAAAGTTAATTTACAGGCAGCAAGGTAAATTTGCACAGGCTTATGGTTTTGGTTTTGACCTTGGCGCCCGGTTTACTAAAAATAAATGGCAATTTGGTGCTGTTTTAAGAGATGCAAGTTCGAGTTTTAATATTTGGGTATTCAATACCGAAATGTTTGAGCAAGCTTTCATACAAACAAACAATGAACTACCTGAAAATTCGGTAGAAATAACTTTGCCAAAATTATTATTAGGCGCTGCCCGAAATTTTAAAATAAACAATAAATTGTACGCATTAGTAGAAATCGATTTAGATTTTCATTTCGATGGTGCACATAATTCGTTAATAAAATTTGACCCTGTTAGTATTGAACCACATATTGGTTTTGAATTCAGGTACTTGAAAAATATTTTTTTACGAGGCGGTGTTAATGGCTTTCAACTAACAGATAATATTGACGCACAACAAACTCTGATGTTGCAGCCATCGGCAGGGATAGGTTTTAGCTACCACAATATAAGTTTTGATTATGCCTTAACAGATATCGGTGATTTGACCGTAGCACCATATTCACATATTTTTTCGTTAAAATATTGTTTTAACCTTTGATAACAACTTTATTACACCTTGCTTTTACTATTCCGGCATCACTACCGACAATTTTAAGCACTTTTTCAAGATAACTTTTTGCACTTTCGAGCTTACCTGTTTTATAATCCATATCCGCCAATCGCCAATATGCGTTTTTAAGATTCGCTTTTTTCGCAATAATGAGTCCAGTCTAAAAAGGTGACGTGCAACCTAAGATGCTGATATTCAGAGACATACCGGTACAGATAACGGTTTAGGTAAATACACGTCATAACTCTCTGGCAATCAGTAACAAAAATGTTCCACGTGGGACATAATAATTTGTTAATCAGATAAATAAGTATAATATTTATATCGGCATAAACTTATTGGAAACCACTTTTGATAATTTAACGGCCAAACAATTGGAAGAGCTAAAAATAAAGACAGATATCCAAAGGAGCGATTCTACGCAAATATCCTCCAATATCAGGGAATACAGCCGGGTACAGTTATGAGTCTGGTCCAAAAACTAAAAATTAGCCCAATTTGCTGTTCACTTAGAAGGGTTGCAGACAGATAAGGCTCCGGTTTAGATATTTTGGGATACTAATAATGAGTCCAGTCTAAAAAGCCTTAATACGATATTTTCAGCAACTTATTACCCCAACCCTAAAGGGCGAAGTCGCTGAAAATCAGGACGCCCTTTAGGGTT
>NBLH01000043.1 GCA_002084525.1 Bacteroidetes bacterium 4572_117
CCCATCAATTGTTATCTTTAATTTACAAATTAAGGGTAATGTAAGTAAAAACCACTGTACGGAATCGGACTATAATGTTATGAAAGCGCACAATTATAAAGCTTTCTTAAACAACAACAAATTGCAGAAATGTCTGTATTAGAGGATGTTAAGAGGTTTGGCACAAACTATGATATTAAGATAGGCAAAGGCAACTATTATGAAATTAACAAATACGACACATAAGCTTTCGCCCATTTATTTTGCAGAATATCAGTCGATGAATTTTAAAGACGCTGACGAAACAAAATTTATTTTAAATGCAAAAAAGCTAAATAAATTATTGAAAGATGTAAGCGACAAATATGATATTCTTGAAATAGGTAATAAAAGGGTGTTGAATTTTTCTAATGAATATTTCGATACCGAAGACTATAAACTATACATGGCATACCATAATGGTAAAGGAAACCGTTATTTAATTAAGAATTCAAAGTCAGAAAGTGATAAAAAGAAATATTTGGAAATAAAGTTTCATTCTAATAAAGGTGCTGTCAGCAAAAAGAAGAAAAAGGCAAAAGCCGGCAATATTTCAAATCAAAAAAGTAAAGTTTTTATTACTGAAAATACGCCTTACAAACCTGAGGCCTTAAAAATATCGCTTAAAAACCAGTACTCAAGAATTGTATTAATCCACAAACAAAATAAAGAGAAGGTAACTATTGATTTGGACCTTACTTGTTCAAACGAAAAACATCTTTAAGCAAATATTGTATTGGGGTAGCTTTACTTAATAAAGATGTTAAAAAGAATAAATTTAAATCCAAACTTTTAGCAATAAGTAAGTTAAATGATTCAGAATTTGATTCTCAACGCAACATCAGCGCATAGCTTTTTGGGTGTCAACTTTTTTGACGCCCCCCAGTTTTTAGAACTAATTTCGCGTTTTACTTTTGACCTTATAGTAACATTGGTTATTGTAAGGTTAATTTATTTTTCGAAAAACAAGCGAAAAGACTACCTTTTCACCTACATACTTATCGGGTTAACTGTATTCTTGTTATGTATATTGCTAGATAGTGTAGACCTACAATTAGGGTTTGCATTGGGTTTGTTTGCCATTTTTGGGATTATCCGTTACCGTACCAATGCCATCCCTATTAAAGAAATGACCTACCTTTTTATAATTATTGGTGTGTCGGTTATAAATGCCCTTTCAAATGAAAATATAAGCTATGCTGAACTAATTTTTACTAATTTAGCAATTGTTGGTGCTGCATGGATGCTTGAAAGGGTTTTTTTGTTGGAGCATGAAGCTTCAAAAACAATTGTATACGAAAAAATTGATTTAATAAAGCCCGAAAACTACAAACTGTTGGTTGATGATTTAGAAGAAAGGACCGGTTTAAAGATTAACAGGGTTGATGTTGGTGAAATTAATTTTTTGCGTGATACAGCTGTTGTGAAAATTTATTATTATGAGAAAAAATCGGTGGTAGGTTTTACACATAATAATTTTGAAGCTATTGAATCTGATGCTGATGATGACGATGAATAATTAGTTGATTATTTTAGTTACGAATGTTTTCCTTATTTTCTTTAGGTTTGCAATATGTTGATTGTTAAAGAGTTGTGTAAAACTTCGATTGTTTTAAAGGACTTTCTATTAATGAGTTAATTTGAAATTTTTACCCGGGGCAAACCAAAGGGATCAATCAAAATCTATAATGTAACAAACCGTAGGTTTATTTTATCCCTTACTTTGTATCCCATTATCAAAACATTATCCCTTACTTTACATCAAAATATTGAAATATTACCCTTTACTTTGCATCAAAATATTGAAATATTACCATTTATTTTGCATCTAATAATAGAATAATTATCACTTACTTTACATCAAAATATTGAAATATTACCCTTTACTTTGCATCAAAATATTGAAATATTACCATTTACTTTATGTCTAATGATAGAATATTTATCACTTATTTTGTATCTAATTATTGAAATATTACCCCTGACTTTGTGTCTAATACTGGAATAATTATCCCTTACTTTACTTGGTAATTTAATAATTTATCCTTTATTTTGTGTTAATTTATAACAATTAGGTAATAAATGTTTCAAAGAAGCTATATAGAAAGGCTGAAAAAATGGGCAAGCAAGTCTGACCGAAAACCTTTAGTGTTAAGGGGGGCAAGGCAAGTTGGCAAAACTACTATTGTTAAAATGTTTGCCCGGCAATTTAAACAATATATCTACCTGAACCTTGAAATAGATGTAGATCGGGAGTTATTTGAAACAGGAAATTCATTTGACCTGATTATTGAAAGCCTTTTTTTTTATACAAAAAAAAAACGAAATGTTGAAACATTGCTTTTCATCGATGAAATTCAAAATTCACCTAGGGCAGTATCGCTGTTAAGGTATTTTTATGAATTAGCCAATGACATTTATGTAATTGCAGCAGGCTCGTTATTGGAAACATTAATTGACAAAAATATTAGCTTTCCGGTGGGCCGTACGGAGTATATGATACTCAGGCCATTTTCTTTTAATGAGTTTTTAGAAGCTACCAATGAAAATTCATTTTTAGCAGCCATAAATAAAGTCCCCATACCTGAATATGCTATTAGTGGCATTTTAAAAACATTCAGGCGATATACATTAATTGGCGGAATGCCTGAAGTATTACAAATTTATGTTAAAACAAAATCGATTAATGCTACAAAACCAATATTTGAAAACCTGATAATATCTTATTTAGATGATGTAGAAAAATATGCCTCAAAAAATAGGTTGGCACTGATAATAAGGCATGTAATAAGAAATTCGTTTACCGAGGCAGGCAACAGGATAACTTTTACAGGTTTTGGGGCATCAAATTACAAATCGCAGGATATTGCCGATGCTTTTTTTTTACTTGAAAAAACTTTTTTATTAAAGTTGGTTTATCCCACAACATCAGTAAAAATCCCCCTGCAAACCAGTTTACGTAAATCGCCAAAATTACAAATTTTAGATACCGGCTTAGTAAATTATTTTGCAGGTTTGCAAGAAGAACTATTTGGCACTAAGGAATTAAGCGAAGCCCATGAGGGGAAAATAGTTGAACACATTGTATTTCAGGAGCTTTTGGCAGCAAGCGATTCTGCTTTGCAGGAATTTCATTTTTGGGTAAGGGAAAAAAAGCAATCAAATGCCGAAGTCGATTTTGTATTCCCATATAAAGGTTTATTAATACCAATTGAGGTTAAATCCGGAGCAACAGGCCGCTTACGTTCACTACATCAATTTATTGACAGAAGCCCACATGTTTATGCTGTGCGGTTTTATTCGGGCAAAGTGCAAATAAATAGTTTAAAAACAATAGCCGGGAAAGAGTTTTACCTGTTGAACCTACCTTATTTCCTTGCTGGGAAATTAAACGAATATTTAGATTGGTTTTTTGAGAAAATCCAAAAACACGAGAATGTGTAACTACTTCAACCTCAGCACTAAACCCAACATAAAAAATAGCCCGGATACAATACTAAGTGCAATACCAACCCCAAAAATATCGGCAAAAAAGCCCAAAACCAGTGCAACTATTGATGCAAATATGGTTTTTGTTAACGATTCGACAGAAAGTGTTGTAGCCAACGAGTTTGAATTGAAATTTTCAGCTACGTAGGATACCCCAATCGGTTTACGGAAATTTTCAATCAAATAAATTACGAGAAAAAACAAAACCGATAGCACATATAATGAATAATGGAAAAATATGCCACCAATAAAACCCGCGATAACACCAATAAAAAGCATCTGATTAAGAGCTTTGTTGCTATTGGGGAATAAGGTTTTTATCTTAGCTGAATTTTTAGATGCCCGGCTGGTTAACAGGTAAATAATAAAAAAAGCAATGCCTATAAAAATGGCAGTTTGTTGTTTTTGCGATATTCCTGCAACTAAAGGGATTGATATTGCCAACGATTGGATTACATATTGTAAATAGTCTTTAGTTTGCTTAAAATAACCGCTATACGACGAAACATTAAATAATATCAGTATTTTTTCTTTTTGTTTCAGGTTTATAACAAGTTCCTTGATAATTTCTTTAAACTTATTTAAAACATCGGTATATTTAAGCGATATAGTTTCTCTGTCCAACTCTTTAGGGTAGCTGATAATCAGTAACATGTCTAAAATAACCGGAACAATTGAAACAAGAAAAACAATGTCGTAGTTTTTTGTTAAAAATACCAATGCCGCAGCAATTAACGACGATATTGCCGAACCAACTTGTGAACAGGAACGTGTTCCGCCGTAATAATGAACTTTGAATTTTTGCCACGATTTAATTCTCAAATATTCAAAAATCATTGCTTTGTGTGTACCTGTACGAAACGAATCGCCAAAAGCAAAAAAGACAATGGCTATAATTAAAAAGCCATAACTATTTGAGAAATAAAAAAGTGAAAATGAAATAATGTAAAACCCAAATGAAGACACCATCGTCCGTTTCCTGCCCAATGCATCAGCAATTATCCCGGTAGGTATTTCGGTTATGTAAATAATAATTTCACGTACCGAATAAAGTAAGGCTATTTGGGTAAAGCTAAGACCTTTTTCGAGTAAAAACAGGATAAAAAAAGGTTCAAAAAACCTTAGGTTCTTTAAAAAACCATAAAAACAAAATTTATAATATTGTGTGTTTTTTTTAAACAAAATGAATTTTTTCTGGGAATTATTTTGCAAGCGCTTCTTCCATAATTACTTCATAAAAATAACCATATCCAAAATCTTTGTTTAATACAATTACGCCTTCAATGGTTACTACTGTCCCAACTTCAAATTTTTGGTTTGAAGTAGCGACTAAATCATATGCTCCATTAAATTCTGTTCCGTCTTGAATATGTAACCAGTTTTTTTTCATGATTTTGGCATTGTATTTTGTAACCTGCCCTTTAATTTTTACCGTTTTTCCAGCATATTTTTCTTTATTAGAAAATAATTCGGCAATGGTAATTCCATTCTTTATGGGTTCTATTTGAAGCTTATCCTTTACTGTTACGAGTTTGTTACTTGAACTATGCATATTAGATACAATAGGTTCTGTTTTTAATGCATCGGGGTCAGTTTCAATTCTTTGAAGGAAAAAAATTGTTTCAAAATTTCTGTTAAGTTCTTTGCTATGGAAATTGTTCATTTCCAAACCATTTTCATAATAATAAGTCTTACCTTTTTCAGCTTGCATTTTTGATACTGCCAACCAATTCTCATTATCATTTTCTTTTACAAGTAAATAAGTATATGCGCTTGTTTGGATAACTTCTTGAACAACAACTTTGTGTAAATTCGGATTATCAACGTTTGATTGTTCTGAACTTTGTTGGTTACAACTGAAAAGTAGCGAAATAACTCCAATTTGAATAATAAATAACTTCATTTGTTTAAATTTAATTGTAAACTTTATTCCTGAACAAGCACTTAGGAACTGTATCGAAATAACTTGACTATTTTATTAAAGTGTAAAAATATCTATAAAATTTTAAAATTGCTGTTGGTTTGATTTAAATCATAAATAAAACTGTTCAGCAGGAACATTTGTAACATTGTGTTGAACCGCATAAGTTGGCAAACTAACTTATCCCGATGGAAATATTGCAGCAAACTTCTGTTAAGGAATGTTTTTTTAAGTTTTTTATTTAATTTTTTGATTTAGATAATTTAGATTTGGATATTATTTGCATTTTAATTATTGTAGGGCATAATTATAAAATAGACATTAAATAATGGACGATTTGATTTTTTCTGACGAATATTTTATGAAAGAAGCATTAAAAGAAGCTGACAAAGCGCTTGATGCCAATGAAATACCCATAGGTGCAGTTATTGTTTCAAAGAATAGGGTTATTGCTAGGGGGCACAACCTTACAGAAAGATTAAACGACCCCACGGCACATGCCGAAATGCAGGCTTTTACGGCAGCTACCGAATTTTTAGGGGCAAAATATTTAAACGAATGTGTTTTATATGTTACACTGGAGCCATGTGCTATGTGTGCTGGGGCGGCATATTGGTCGCAAATAGGAAAAATAGTATATGGGGCAGCTGATGAAAAACGAGGTTATAAAAAGTTCAATGCTAGCATTATACATCCCAAAACAATAGTTGTTGCCGGTGTTATGGAAAATGAGTGTTCTAGCTTAATTTCCGGTTTTTTTAAGGCAAAACGCTTATAGATTTTAAATTTTACGAAGTGCTAGTGTCAAGTCAAGCATGGTATTTCGGATTAATGTAACACTATTGCTTTTTTAATCTGTCATTAGATATCATTAGTAATTAGTCATTAGCCATTAGTCATTAGCCAGTTGACAACACTTCGTAAAATTTTTGTGAAAATAGTAGATGAACTCTTAGACCTTATTTATCAATAAATTTTCCTGAATTCTGAATTGCCAATTTTTTCATAAATTCTTTATCGCAATCTTCGCCAAGCCCAATAGTATGTATTTTTACACGTTTTGCGCTGTTCCATTCGGTAGTTTTTGCAACAATTTTGTCTTTATTCGTTATTTTACCGGCGGTAGGCGAACCATCTGACAATAAAAATATGGTTTCGACACCTAAACCTGCATTTGTATCGGTTGCACCTGCACCTGCTAAATCAAAAGTTTTTTCAAGTGCATCAGAAATATTTGTTCCGCCACCTGAACTTAATGCCCTAAGATATGCAATAGCAAGGTTTTTATTTGTGCTGTTTGCGGCAACAAGTTTTTTTCTCCATTTTTTTACCCTATTTTCAAAAACTATAATGGTAAAAAAGCAGTCTTCGCTTAAACCACGTATCGATGGCATCAACTCTTTTTTTGCTTTCCCAAGTTTTGTAAGTTGGTTATTTGTTTCTTTTGCAACAAAACGGCCAAGTTTACCTCCAATTTTATTGCCAATTTTGTTCCCTACTTTCGATGTTGCCGAAGCAATTATATTCCCTTGTAAATCAGTTTCGGCTTTACCTTCCATGCTGCCTGATATATCAATAACATACACAATTTTTTTACTTCCTGAAGTATCTATACCGTAATACTCAGTAGATTTTTTAGTAACATAACATCCTGAAAATAAAAATGTTACAATTCCTACTAAAAATAATAATTTTAGTTTTTTCATCTGTTAATTTTTTAATTGTTATTATTTAATAAAACCATTTGCAATACTTATTTGTATTTGCTAAAAACATACGAATCGGTTATATACGAAGCATTGCCGAAAAATTCTACTTTAACCTCTTCCAAACGTTCATGTACAACAATTTGCCCATTTGCCTCTTTGTATTTAACGGTCAATTTGCTACCTGCACTGCTCGATTTTCCTTTTTTAAATTTCGAGTTTACCACTTTTAAAGGTATCCCTTCTGAATTTACATAAGTTTTTACCTGAAATTCTGGATAATTTGGAATTTTTGCTGTTATATCGTATACCACGGTTGCCGCATCATCATCACTTACTTTTTTAATAGTTAAATGCTTTTGATTTGCTTTTGCCAACACTAAATGCTCTTTTGTGTGCATCATATCTGTATATGAATCTTTTGAAGCCTTTGGTGGGTCAACAATAAATACTTCACCTTTGTTTACAAACTTTACTGTATTAATTTTGAACTTACCACTATCGCCATAAATTACTCCTCCTTCGATTACACCTCCGGCAGTATTATAATCGCTTGAAAAACCTTTTGCCCCTGCAACAATAGATCTTACAACGTAATCAGCCTTCAAATTTTTTGATGCTTCCCAAGCATTAACGGTTTTTGTCCAAACAGCATCGCTTTGTGCAAAAGTTGATATGCTAATTAAAGCTAATGCAATTGTTAAAATACTAAATTTTTTCTTCATGTTTTTTTGTTTTACTTTAAAACTTTATATTCAGATTTTAATACTGCAGTATTTGCAATATGGTCTAGTAGTTTAATAAATTTTGCTTTTCCTGTTTCAATATCTTCCGGTTTTAATTCAGCTGCTACTACAATTACAGGAAAACGGGCTTTCTTTTCATCTTTTTTTGCCAAAAAATAGTATGCTCGGGCATAATATTTATAACCGAACTTCCTGTTTTTTTTATCTGTAATTTTTACTTCAGATTCAACTAACACCACTTTTGCCCCATTGTTAAGTGTTACTAATTTTGTTGTTGGTGCTGTTGGCTTATATTTTTCCCTAAAATGAAAATCATTATAGCTAAACAAGCTTCCCGCACTATTTTTTATAGCTGCAATTGCCGATTCTGTATCTTCTAAACCTGATTTCCAATAAGCCCAGTTCATTGCTTTTAGTTTAGTACCACGGTACCCATTGGTTACAACAAACTCTTTAGCCCCGGCAGTAGCCATATCGTGCGTATTTATCATCCATTTACCATTTACGGGTAGTTTTACAGATGAAAATACTTTTGTTTTGTAATTAAAAAGCCTGTAATCGGGTAAAAGTGTTGTGTCGTTCTGCTGTTGTGCCTTTTCAGAATTACTTAATGATAATAAAATACCCTGATTTGGTAATGTCAGGTAAACTGTTTTATCAAACACATCAATTAAATTAATTTTGTTGTTGCTTTTATAAACCCATTTTTCAGTTCCGTTTTGTTTATCAAAAGCTTTTATTGTATTCTTATCTGTTTGAAATATATAATAATTTGATGTTGCAATAATTCTTTTAGCTTTATTTTCATCATTTTGCCATAATAATTTACCTGTTTCAGTACTTATTACATAAGTTTTTTTGTTTTGAACAATCAGTTTATTATCAATAATATAATGCCTATAGAATCTTGTTTTTTTGAAATTTTTAGCAAACTTGTAAGTCCATTTGTTATTTCCGTTAAAATCAACACAATATAAACTGTCTGCACTATAATAAACCATAATGTTTTTATCATAACACATGAATCTTGTTTTTGGGTGATTTGCATCCCAAAGTTTGTTGCCGGTAACAGCATCATAAGCATAATTTGCGTGTATATTTTCGCTTTCAGCTATTGTTATGATTTTATTTTTTGCTACCATCGAAAAACTTTCAGGTTTTGTTTTAGAACCTAAAGGTGCTTTTTCCCAAAGTTTGTCGCCGGTTTTAGAATTATATAGGGTTATATTGGTTAAAGTTACAGGTTCATTAGTTCCCCATACTTCATAATTGTTTTCTATAATAACCACACTATCCGAAACTACCTGTAAATAACCGAACCCATTTGCGGCAACATCCCATAATTTTTTCCCTGTATTAATATTTGCGGCATATAATGTTTTTTGTGCTTGTGTTGATTTATCTGCTGTCCAATAAAATATGGTGCTGTCTAATATAGAAACTGATGAATTTGAATCGGTATTTTCTTGCTTCCATTTTAATTTTCCTGTTTTAATATCTAATACATGGATTGCATTGTTATAATGTAAAGTTATTAAGCTACTTGTTATATATTTCTTTTTTAGCTTTAGATTTTTTACTGAATATTTCCAAATTTGTTTTTGGGTTTTTAAATCAACAGCTTTAATTGTACCGCCATAAACAATATAAACTATATTGTTTGTAATTGTTGTTTTTACTTTATTACCAACAAGATAATTCCACTCTGTTTGGGGGCTTTTATTAGGGGCCATATTATGTGTGCTTATTTTCTGTGTTTTTTTTAATGATGCACAACTTGATAACAGGATTGTAATTGCAACAACCGCAAATAAATTTATTTTCATTTTTTTTGATTTTATAATTTTGTTTTTTTTAATATAATTAGGATACTTAATGATGTACAATCGGCTGATTAGTATGTAGTTGTATTTTTTGCTTTTTTCTAATTAAAAACTGTTAGTCTGTTTTAGGCTGTAATTTTGCAAAATTTGCTTACTGAGAACCGAAAACTGTTCTAGTTTCAAAATAGTAAAAAACATAAAACCCTGCCTTGACAGACAGGCTTTAGTTACCACCACTATTAAAAAGTCCTTTTAGCATTTTTTTAGCATTTTCTGACTCTTCGCTTCCGTCATCAGGGATTTGTTCATCCGGGGTAAGTACTTTTTTGCCTTTTGGTAATTCAAATACATTGGATGGGACATTAATATCCAAATCTAAACTTACAGGTTCATAAGTGATAGAAATCCCCATCATTTTTACAACTGCTTTTAAGCTTAAATTTTTCCATGCATACGATTTTCCGATACCTTCCCAAACATCGCAGGTTTTGCCTAAAATTGTTTCTGTGCCTGTTTTCGAATAACCAAGTTGTTTAAGCGTGGCAATACTCATGTCTTCAACCTGTTTAGCTGTGTAATTACCTTTTTCCCAGCTTGCTGCAATATCATTGGTCATTTTTGTTACTTTGTCCCCTTTTTCTTCCCATTCATACATAACAGAACCAAGCATCAGGTTGGTTTTTTTTGTTTTTGTGCTCATACCAAATATTTTGGTTACGGTTTCCTCAATTTTCACTTCTTTATAACCATATTCGTCCCAGTAGGTAGTTGAAGTCCCCTCTGAGTTTCCAACAATTTTTTGTACCAGTTTTCCTGATTTTTGATAGTATTTCTGGTATTTTTGTGCGTAAGCACTTCCCGAAAGGATAATTAAAATGAAACTTAGGCTTGCAATTTTTTTTACATTGATTTTTAACATAATACTTGTTTTTATAATTAAACTTTAATTGTTTATTTTAGGGTTGACGAAATTAAACTTTTTTTTTAGATGCACGCATAGTATTTGACGGTTTAAATCTTTTTATACAACATTGTACATTTTTTATTGGTAAAATACCAAATTTGAGTTATTTTTATGTTATGAATAATATTGTTATAAAAAAAATAGAATTTAGTGATAACCAGGAGCTTGCAATAGTTGTCCGTAAAGTATTGACCGAATTTGGGGGTAATAGGCCCAATACTGCATATTTTGATTATGACACTGACCATATGTTTGAAGCATACCAAGGTAAAAACGAAGTTTATTTTGTAGCCAAAGTCGATGGGGAACTTGTAGGTGGTTCCGGAATAAAAATACTAGCAGGAAATAGTGGTGAAATTTGCGAATTACAAAAACTTTATATCAATTCAAATATCCGTGGCCTGGGAATAGGGAAAATATTAGTCCAAAAATGCCTTGATTTTGCAAAAGAAGCAGGTTATAAAAAATGCTATCTTGAAACTTTCCCTAATATGGATGCGGCAATAAATTTATATAAAAAGTTTGGGTTTTTACACCTAGAAAAGCCTATTGGCGACACAGGCCACGGTGGTTGCGATGTTTGGATGATAAAGGAATTGTAGTTTACAGATTAGCGTTAATGTGATATTGATACAAACATGTTTTTTGTTGTTCGACATTACGAGTGAAACGAAGTAACCCCCCTTATTTTAGACTGAATTTTATTCAAAGAAAATAACCATTTTCCAAATAATTGAAAAGAGTAATCTTTTTACCTATAATAAGTAGATTATTAGACTTTGTAGGTTTTGCGTTATACTATGCTTGACTCGCCACTACTAGCTGAATAGCAAATGTTATAATTTATGCTCTCAATAGGTCAAACCTGCCAAGTCAATAACTGTTATTGCTTCAATCCTCCATATCTTTCAAATGTAAATCTAGTGCTTTTACCGAAATTTGAATTTCAAAAAGAGAAATAGCTAAAGATATAATCATACTTAAAATACCTGTCCCAAAAGCAATACCTCCTGATAAATTCATGTCCAGATACAAAAAAAGCATAGAGGCCATACTCAAGAATAAACTGCTTACGCCAAATATTTGCATGGAACGTATCATATGTAGACGCCTACGTAAGTTTTTAATTTGATCGATCAGGACCGCATCCTTGTTTTTCTTAAATTCAGAATAAAGATTACGTACTATTTGGGCATAGGCTAAAAAACGATTAGTATATGCAAGTAGTATTAGCGATACTGCCGAGAACATTAATGCGGGGGTTGTTATGTTTAATTCAGTCATTTTGCAAAGATTAATAGTTTAATATATTATGGAATGCGATAACATAATAGCCTACAAAAATAAAACAACGGAGGCAAAGCTATAGATCGAACTTACATTTATTTGGGTTTAAAGGCTTTATAAAATTAGGAATTATATCTCTATAGGCTTCTAGTGTTTTAGTTTCTTTGGGTCTTGCCGGTTATCCCAAAACCTTAATAATTCAATTTCTTTATTTCGTGGGCGCACTCTGTAAAACAGACTTACAAGACTGTTTACAAATCCTTTACGTACAGTTTTGTTTTTGCTTGACGCTTCGTACATATATGGGTTTTCTTTTATTTGATTGATTGTATTTCGAACATCTTCAGCAAATTTATCGACTTCTTTTGCAGTCCAATTTTCAAGTAAAAAATCAAGGATTTTTGTAAAGCTTTTTTTTGATGTAAATGTCCAGGTTACTTTCATTATTCAGGCAATTTTAGGGAGTTAAAATGAAGAACCTTTTATAATTCAATATTATATTTTTCTTTCATTTTTTTTTTAACTTCTTCATGGGTAAATACCTCATCCCTATTCCCTTCGTCAATAGCTTCTTCAATATCTTTCTTTACTTCATCCGGCAGCTCGTCCCAAAAGTCAATTTTTTTTTCAGCTTTAAACTGATTAACTAAAAGAACATAAATTGCATTTAAAACTTTATTGTCCTCAATATTTTCAATTAATTCATGAAGGCTTGGTTTTAATTCTACTGTTCCCATAATAATAGCTTTTATACAAAGATAAAAGATAGGTCATTTTTCACTAATACGATAATAAGTACCCAGACAAAATTAATTGTATATTTACTTTTACGCAACTTGCATATTGTAAGATATTTGCACCAGTGCGTGAGCAACATTACATAGCACTTAGGAATTGTTCCGAAATAACTTGACGCCTTCAACTTGCTCTTTTGCTTTTTATCTTCTTTGAAAAACGCTTCAAATAGCCCGCTATTATTAGTTTTTTCA
>NBLH01000254.1 GCA_002084525.1 Bacteroidetes bacterium 4572_117
CCTAATGTAAAAGATTTTGTTCCATTGGCTTCTTTAGAAGATATGGTTTTTGGCGGTTGGGATATTTTTTACGATAATGCCTATGAATCTGCTATCAATGCAGGCGTTTTAGATAAAGATCTACTTAATGAAATTAAGTCCGATTTATCTGAAATTAAACCTATGTCAGCTGTTTTCGATCACAAATTTGTAAAAAATATTGATGGCGATAATGTAAAAAAAGAAAAAAACAAAATGGATTACGCCAAAGCATTAATGGCTGATATCTCAAATTTTAAAGAAAAAAACAATTGCGACCGTTTAGTTGTGGTTTGGTGTGCATCAACTGAGGTTTATACACAAGTTTCAGAGGTGCATCTTTCAATAGAAAAATTTGAGAAAGCATTAGAAGATAATCACCCTGCCATTTCGCCAAGTATGATTTATGCTTATGCAGCAATAAAAAGCGGGGTGCCATTTGCAAAGGGGCACCAAACCTAACAATTGACATTCCTGCTTTAATAGAATTAGCAAAGCAATTAAATGTTCCCATAGCCGGAAAAGACTTTAAAACAGGACAAACCTTAATGAAAACCATATTAGGCCCTGGATTGAAAACACGTTTGATTGGTATTGACGGATGGTTCTCAACAAATATCCTCGGGAACAGGGACGGTGAAGTTTTAGATGACGCAGGTGCTTTTAAAACTAAAGAAGTTTCAAAATTAAGTGTTTTGGATAGCATATTGGAACCGGACAAATATCCGGAACTATACAAAGACATGTATCATAAAGTAAGAATAAACTATTACCCACCAAAAGGGGATGATAAAGAGAGTTGGGACAATATTGATATTTTCGGATGGCTTGGCTACAAAATGCAGATAAAGGTTAACTTCTTGTGTAAAGATTCAATTTTGGCTGCACCGGTTGTTCTCGACCTTGCAATTTTCATGGATTTAGCTAATCGTGCAGGTATGAAAGGGATACAGGAATGGCTTTCATTTTACTTTAAATCTCCCCAAACAAAAGAAGGCTTAGAACCAATCCATGATATTTTCCTGCAAAAGGTAAAATTCGAAAATACATTGCGCTATCTTATGGGAGAAACACTAATTACTCATTTAGGCTTAGATTATTACGAAGAATAAATGAGGTTCCATAAACTTATAGCATCAGGATTAGGAACAGGATATGCTCCTTTTGCACCCGGAACAGCAGGCTCAATATTGGGGATTGTCTTGTTTTACCTGTTTAATTACATATTGAATGGTTTAAATATTGAACCTTGGCCCATTATTCTCCTTAATCTTTTTGCCATAATTTTTGTGCTGTTAATAGGGGCATATTCTATCAAAAAGGTTCATCAAATTTGGGAACACGATGCCCCCCAAATGTCTTTCTTTCGATACAATATTGTTGCTGTTTTAGCAACCGGAATAGATTTTTTGGTATTTATTCTTCTATTTGAAATATTTGATATTTGGTATGTTGCATCAACATTCATCAGCACAATTTGTGGTGGGATTGCGGCTTTTGTCCTTAATCGGAATTGGGCGTTTTTGGGTAAGTCAGGAAAGCTTGGAAATCAAGCATCAAGGTATTTAATTGTGTGGATGGGCAGCATTTTGTTAAATACTGTAGGATTATATCTTATTGTAGAGAGTATTGATATAGGAAGTGTGGTTTCAAAAATTATTGTGTCGGTAATAGTTGGGATAGGTTATAATTTTTTAATGAATAAGTATTTTGTTTTTAATTAAAATGAACAGGGCAAATACAATAAATATTACTGTTGGATTTTTGTTGATACTATTATTATTGTTGTCGGCATCAACAACCAATGCCCAAAAATTAACACAAATAAGGGGAAAGGTGATTGATGCAAAAACAAAAGAACCTTTACCATTTGTCAATATTGTTTTTGTGGGCAAAAATATAGGGACCACAACAGATTATTACGGCAAGTACAACATAAATACCCAATGGGCATCAAATAAAATTACAGCCTCTTTTATAGGATATAAAAAACAAACAAAAACAGTTATCCTTGAAAAAAATCAGGTTATTGATTTTGAACTGGGATCAAATTCAGTCAATTTGGATGAAGTTGTGATCGTATCGAAAAAAAAGCGATATAAAAATAAAAATAACCCTGCTGTTGAACTTATTAAGCGAATAATAAAAAATAAAAATTTAAACAGGAAAGAGCATTTAAACTATTATCAATATAATAAATATGAAAAGGTTGAATTTGACATAAACAATATTACGGAAAAGTTCAGGAAGAAGAAAGTATTCAAGAAATTCCAATTTATTTTTAATTACGTTGATACAGCCGAAATCAATGGGAAACCTTATTTGCCTGTATTTTTAAAAGAAACTTTATCGGACGTATATTTTCGGAAAAAACCTAAAAGTGAAAAAGAGTATATTAAAGGAATTAAAATGATAGGTTTTCACGATTATATTGATAATGAAGGAGTGGGTTTCATGATCGACCACATGTACCAGGATATCGACATTTACGCCAATAGCATTACATTGCTTACCAATCAGTTTACAAGCCCGATCTCAAATTTAGCACCTGTCATGTATAAATTTCATATTATCGATACTGTAAATGTAAAGGGCTTTAATTGCATCAACCTGGCATTTCAACCCAGAAACAGACAAGACTTTGCATTTGTCGGGAATTTGTATGTTACCAACAATGACAGGCTTGCCGTTATAAAAGTTGATATGCGGGTTGCCGAAGATATTAACCTGAATTTCGTAACCGACCTTCAAATTATCCAGGAATTTGGATATATAAATAATCAATCGTGGATGCTTGTCCGCGATGAGGTTATCGTTGATTATAATATAGGAAAAACAGGAACAGGGATGTATGGCAAAAAAACGGTTTTTTACGACAACTACGTTTTCAATCAAAAAGTAGCTGATACCGTTTTCAACGGAATTGAAAAGAAAGTGCAATTAGCAAACCATAATAATAAAGATGAACAATTTTGGGAAGATAATAGGATAACAGGACTAAGTGAGCAAGAAGAAAATATCTACACTATGGTAGATAGCGTACAAAATGTCCCCGCATTCAAACGGACTATGGATGTGATAATGCTATTAGTTGCCGGATATTGGAATTTTAATAAGATTGATATAGGGCCTGTTAATACATTTTACAGTTTCAATGATATAGAAGGCTTTCGATTAAGAGTTGGTGGAAGAACAAGTGAAAATTTTAGTAAAACATTCCGTTTAGATGGTTTTTTAGTTTATGGCTTTAAAGACCAAAAATTTAAATATTCTGCAAGAGCTACAATGTCTTTAAATAAAAGGCCTTTGAAAGAAAGTCCAAGACATACAATTATGGCAATGTATCAAAGAGAAACAAATTTTCCGGGCATGGAAATGATGTTTATTAACGAAGACAATTTTTTCCTTTCATTTAAAAGAGGTGTTGCCGATAAAATCCTTTATTATGATATGTTTAAAGTAGAACATTATAAAGACTGGGGAAACGATATATCTACAACATTTACACTCAAACACACCATAGAAGAAGCTGGTGGAAATTGGAGTTTTAATTATGATGATTATACAATGGAAAATATTACATCAAGCGAAATAATTACAAAAATCAGGTTTGCCCCTAACGAAACCTTTTACCAGGGAATGGATTATAAAACTCCGGTAATTTCAAAACATCCAATTTTTCAAATTACTTATACTCAAGGATTAAAAGATGTATTAAATTCCGATTTTCAATATCCCAAACTGAAATTTAATTTTTTCAAACGTTTTTATCTTTCACCAGTCGGATTTACAAACTTTGAGGTTGAGGCAGGTAAAGTTTTTGCAGAAGGAATACCTTATACAAGCCTATTTATTCATCGTGCAAATCAAACTTATTCATACCAGTTACGGTCATATAATTTAATGAACTTTTTGGAATTTGTAAGCGATGAATACGCTGCATTATTTATTGAACACCATTTTAATGGATTTGTTTTAAACAAAATACCCTTATTAAAAAGATTAAAATGGCGTTCAATAATTTCATATAAAGGTGTTTATGGAAACCTTAGCGATAAAAACAACCCCGAAACAACACCAGGGCTTATGTTGTTCCCAACTGATGCCAACGGAAACCCCACAACCTTCACGTTAAATGATAAACCTTATATGGAAGCAAGTGTCGGGGTTGGGAATATTTTTAAATTTTTTAGGATAGATATTGTAAAACGATTGACATATTTAGACAATCCCAATGTCCAGGAGTACGGTATCAGGGCAAGGTTTAAATTTGAATTTTAAAATTAATAACTATGAAATTACTACAAAAAAAGCTTTACGAATTCAATTTACCTCAATTATTTAGGGAAAAGGGAATGTACCCATTTTATCACAAATTAGAATCAGGACAAGACACGGTGGTATATATGAAAGGGCAAAAGATTTTAATGTTTGGTTCAAACAGCTATTTGGGCCTTACAAATCACCCCGAACTTAAAAAAGCAGCAAAAAAAGCTCTTGATAAATATGGGACAGGGGCATCAGGTTCGCGCTTAATGAACGGTAATTTGGACCTGCACGAAGAATTGGAAGAAAAACTGGCCGAATTTTCAGGAAAATCGGCCGCAGTAGTTTTTAGTACAGGCTTTCAGGCTAATGTAGGTACTATTCCATGTTTGTTAGGGCGAAACGACTATCTTGTTATCGACGAAAAATCACACGCATCAATAATTGAAGGAAGTAGATTAGCTTTTGCCAAAACCATAAAGTATAAGCATAACAATATGCAATCTTTGGAAAGCATTTTGTTTAAAACCGATAAATCCAAAATTACATTAATTGTTACAGATGGCGTTTTTAGCATGGAGGGCGATATCGCCCCACTTGACAAAATTGTTGAATTAGCCGAAAAATACAATGCCACAATTATGATTGATGATGCTCACGGACTCGGCGTTATGGGACTTGGCGGAGCTGGAACAGCATCTCATTTTAATTTAATCGACAGAACAGATATTATTATGGGAACCTTCAGCAAATCACTGGCTTCGCTTGGTGGATTTGTGGCAAGCGATAAAGACACCATCAACTTTATTAAACATCACGCAAGAGCATTAATTTTCAGTGCAGGTATTCCTCCTGCATCTGCAGCAACAGTTATTAAAGCATTAGAAATTATTAATGCTGAACCTCATAGAATTGAAAAACTTTGGGAAAATACAGAATATGCTAAGAAATGCTTAATTCAAGCCGATTTTGAAATAGGAAACAGCAAAACACCCAACTTTTGCTTTTGCCAGTACTTTAATTAAAAACGGGGCTTATGTAAATCCGGTTGTTCATCCGGCAGTTGAGATGGGTAAAGCAATACTGCGATTTTCATTAATGGCAACTCATACTAAAGAACAAATTAATCAAGTTGTGGATATTCTCATTAAAAGCAGAGAATATGTAGAAACTATATCAATTAAAAACTTCCAATATGAGTAAGATAAAAATTAAAGAGGTAAAATCTAAATCGGATTTAAAAATATTTATTGCTTTTCCCGACAAATTATACAAGGGCAATAAATATAGGGTACCTCAATTACACTCTTTTGAGAAATCTACATTAGTAAAAGAAAAAAATCCTGCTTTCGATTTTTGCGAAGCCCGTTATTGGCTGGCATATAAGAATAATACAATAGTTGGTAGGATAGCCGGCATTATTAATCATAAGTCTAATGAAATATGGAAAGAAAAAAACTTGCGTTTCGGATGGATTGATTTTATTGATGACATTGATGTTTCCTCTGCACTGGTTAAAACTGTTGAAGGTTGGGCCAGGCAAAAAGGGATGACGGCCGTCCATGGCCCTTTGGGATTTTCTGACATGGACCTGGAAGGTATGCTCGTAGAAGGATTTGATGAAATTGGCACACAGGCGACAATTTATAATTATCCGTACTATCCCGTTCATTTAGAAAAATTGGGATATGCAAAAGATGTAGATTGGGTACAATTGGAGGTGAAAATCCCAAAACAAGTTCCAGATAAAATAAAAAGAATATCTAAATCATTTAAA
>NBLH01000255.1 GCA_002084525.1 Bacteroidetes bacterium 4572_117
ACTTATATAAACACCGCAACTGTTACTGGCGACCAGGACGATCCTGATACAGATAACAACGAAGATAATGAAACGCCAATACCGGAGGATGGTACGTGCGATATTGTTTTAAATAAAGTTGTTGACAATCCAATACCTATGGAGCACGATGAAATTACATTTATAATTTCGGTAACAAATAATGGTCCGTTAAATGCAACTAACCTAGTTGTTACTGATATTTTGCCAGATGGTTTAACTTTTGTAAGTGCTTTACCTTCGGTGGGTACATGGTCTTATCCTAATTGGACTATTGGTACTTTAAACAATGGTGATGATGCCGAAATAAGCATAGTTGCAAAAGTTGATGCAGGAACGGCTGGTAATACTATTATCAATACAGTTAGTAATAGTCAAGATCAAACAGACGATAATACAACACCCGATGATGATGAAGAAACGGTTACTATTGATATTATAACAATATTTATCCCTGACGGGTTTTCGCCAAATGGAGATGGCATAAATGATTACTTTGTAATTAAAGGATTGGAAGGTTACCCCAATAATACAATAATCATTTTAAACAGATGGGGTAACAAAGTTTTTGATTCTGCACCATATAATAACAACTGGAATGGTAAAAATACGAGAGGTGTTACAGTTGGTAATGATGATTTACCTGTGGGCACATACTTTTACATCCTTAAAGTAGAAGATACAAAAATTATTAAAGGTTACTTATATTTGAATAGATAATCAATAAAAAGAGGATGATGTTCCTCTTTTTTTAAATATTAGATATGCGAAAAATTTTATTTACATTGGGTTTAAGTTTGATTAATTTTGTATTATTGGCACAACAAGATGCCATGTTTACACACTATATGTTTAATACTATTGCGATTAATCCTGCCTATGCTGGCAGTCGTGATGCATTTACTATTACAGGGTTGCATCGTTCGCAATGGGTTGATTTTGAAGGTGCACCCACAACACAGACACTAACGATGCACACACCCATCCCTTTAAAAAATGCTGGTGTGGGTCTTTCATTCGTAAATGACAAAATTGGCCCTACCAACACTACCTCCTTTTACGCTGATTTTTCGTACAAAATTAAAATCAATAAAAAGGCAAACTTAGCATTTGGTTTTAAAGCTGGTGTTAATCTATTTTTTGGAGATTTAACATCTTTGAGTTTAATAAGCCCGAACGATCCTGCCTTTACAGCCGATAAACAAAGCAAACTACTGCCAAATTTTGGTTTTGGGTTGTATTACTTTACAGATAAGTATTATGCAGGATTATCTGTTCCTAAATTACTTGAAAATGATTTTTCAAATAACTCTGTATCAGGGAGTGTAGATTTAGGGAGTGAAGAAAAACACTACTTTTTTATTGCTGGTGCAGTGCTGTCTTTAAATGAAAGCTTTAAATTAAAGCCAACTACATTTGTTAAAGTTACCAATGCTGCACCTATTGAAGCTGACCTTACCGGAACCCTAATTTATAATGATAAATTTTGGCTTGGAGCCATGTTTAGAACCGGAGATGCTATGGGTGTTTTAGTAGGGATGAATATTACTGATGTGTTGGCTGTAGGTTATTCTTTTGATTGGTCATACACAAATAAAACAGCTGTGTACAATAAAGGAAGCCACGAAATAATGCTAAGGTACGACCTAATATTCAGCAACGAAAAGAAAATTTATTCACCAAGATATTTCTAGAATACTAAAACGTAAAAAATGAGGACATCAGTAAAACTATTAACAATTTTTTTTATTCTTATTTCAAATATTGCATTTTCGCAAATAGGGAAAGAAAAAAAAGGAGACAAATATTATGATTCGTTTTCGTATAAAGAGTCTATTAATAAATATGAGGCAATAACTGACAAAACAGATACAATAAAGAGAAAACTTGCAGAAAGCTATTACAATATTGGTAAGTATGAAAAATCGGAGTTATACTATGCTGAACTTGCCAATTCAGAAACAAGAATTGCTGAAGACTTATACAACTATGCATCTGTTTTAGCAGTAAATGAAAAATATGAACTGTCAACTGAATGGATGAAAAAGTTTTCGGACCTAGATAAAAACGATAGTAGAGCAAAAAAGTACTTAGAAAATCCAAAATTCTATACTGATTTATTGCAAGATAAAGGACAGTTTTTAGTAAAAAACCTTGATATTAACTCAAACCAAGAAGATTTTGGGGCAATTTTCTATAAGGATAAAGTAATTTTTGCGTCTTCAAGAGAGTTATTTAGGTTTACACGCCGTAGATGGAATTGGAATAAATTACCTTTTTTAGATTTATATATCGCTGATAGAGATTCCACTTATGAATTAAAGAACCCACTAGGTTTTAGAGCTTCTGTAAATAAAAAATACCACGAAGGACCCGCATCATTTAATGAAGACGGAGATTTTATGGCATATACAAAAAATAACTACAAAGAGAAAAGCAAAGACGATGCTGTTAAATTAGAAATCTACACATCAGAATTTAAAAATGGCAAATGGGAAGATGGTACTTCTGTCCATTTTAATAATAAAGAATATTCAGTTGGACACGCAGCATTGTCACCAAATGGCGAAGTTATGTATTTTGCTTCTGATATGCCAGGTGGTAAAGGAGGTGTGGATTTGTATATTGCATACAGAAATGAAAATAAAACTTGGGGGAAACCAATTAATTTGGGTGATACAATAAATACCGAGGGCAATGAAATGTTTCCGTATTACAATGATGCCGGGTTTCTGTTTTTTGCTTCAAATGGGCATCCGGGATTAGGAGGTTTAGATGTATTTACGGTAAATATTATTGATTATAAGGTAGTTTCTGAACCAATAAACCTTGGTACCCCCCTAAATACAAATTATGATGACTTTGCTCTTGTTATGGATACCACTCAAACTGCAGGTTATTTTTCTTCAAATCGCCCTGGAGGAAAAGGTGATGATGACATATATAGATTTAACCTTTTAAAACCTTTTGAATTTAAAAAAATAATATTAGTTAATGTGTTTGATAATAAAGGAAATATATTGGCAAACACAGAAATAAAATTATATGATGATGATAAAAATGTAATAGAGACAGTAAAAACAAATGATAATGGCAAATATAAATTTACTATAGAAAAAGACATGGTATATTTACTTAAGGGGAAGAAAGATGGATATAGCAAAGATCAAAAGAAAGCTGATGCAACAACAAATGATAAAAGCTATACAGTTGATTTAATTTTGAAGAAAACAGATTTTTCTATAGTTTGTATTGCTACGGATGCAGAAACCAAGGATACAATTCCGGGGGTAAATGTTGTATTGATAAATAAGAATATGGATTTAATCGAATCTGTAAGAACCGATGAAAATGGAGTTTATTCAAAAGATTTGCAAGATATAGAATTGGGAGATACATTAAATTATTATGCAAATTTTGAAAAAGATGGTTATTTGCCGAAAAAAATCGATTATAGGATATGCGAATTGAACTAAGTTCACATACTGATTGCAGAGGGACTAATTCGTATAATGTGGGGCTTTCTGATAGAAGGGCAAAATCATCAGCTAAATATATTAAATCTAAAATATCTAATCCGGAAAGAATAAGCGGGAAAGGTTATGGTGAAACAAAATTAATAAATAAATGCAAGGATGGGGTTTATTGTTCAGAAGATGCACATCAATTAAATAGAAGAACAGAGTTTACAATCATCAAAATGAACTAAGGGATTGTATCAAAATAATAATTTCAAAATGACATTTTCATAAAAAGTACGCAAAAGCCGAAATTTTATCAATTGTTGCAAAAGTCCCTAAAATAAAAACTTAGGGATTTTTATTTTGCATAAATGTACACTCAAAGCATAAATATTCGTTATTTTTGTATGAATTAACTTAACTTTCATGAAAATATTTTTGTTTTTCCTTATTCAATTAATGCACTTAACAGTATTATTTTCGCAAAAACAGGCATATTTCCCCGTTTGGATATTAGATAGCAAATTTTATAACAGTAACGAGTATTCAATAGGAATTTCTGACCCTGATTTGGACAGCACAAAAGCTTTTGAGCAAGCAAAACTGAGAGCTATAGTTAATTATAGTATTTTTAATAATAGCCAATATGGTTCACTTACCAGTGTAATTATTGGAAATGAGCAAGAAGTATCCAATTCCGCTACTACTATTGAAACAATTCTATATACTAGCATTATAAAAGGAAACACGGATTATGCAGATTTATTTCAAGTAGAAAAAAAAGAGTTTACAACTAATAATGAATGTTGTATATTACTAAAAAAACAAACACACAACAACCTAAACATCAACCACTTATCATACAACATAATAAAACGGTGCGGATTTCAAAAAGAAAATAAGCTATTCCCGGTTTTTATTGACGAGCTTGAAGTTAGTGCCCTATTAAATGACTCGATAGAAATGATTTATTTAATAAAAAGGAAAGCAAATAGATATATTATTAAATCGGAATTTGGTTATAAAAATGATTTAAAAGAAACACGCTTTAAGGATATTTACAGAAATTACACTTCGACGCAAAACCCTGATATGGAAATTAATACTGCCTACTACTCCCCTATTTCTTCGGGTTTATGGGCAGCTTACATATTTGAACTGAGCGACCAAATATCTTTCAATTCAATTTTAAGCAAAAATATGGCTAATCAGCTTATTACTTTGGAACAAGGAAATATTGCCAAAAATAATAAAACCGGTACTTTGAATAATTTAATTTTTTCATCAAGAAAAATTGAAACTGAAGCCTTAAAGTTATCAATAAAAAATATGCAAATCCGTGCAAATTTTCTTAAAATAAATACTGAACAAATGGCCATTAGCCAAACTAACACAAAACGTGTTTTGAACGTAGATAATTTTAAGAATTTCAGGCTAAGGAAACTGCACAGAAAAGAAAGGAAAAAGCTTATTAAAGAAAAGTGGACAGCCATTAACCATTCAGACATTACTAGTGCCTATTCTGAACTAAAAACTTTCGAAAACAACGATGAATATTTAAGCAGCAGTGCCACATTCGAAACCCGGAATTTAGGAAACGGGATGTTAAAAGGTTTGCAACTTGCACGAACTGAAATAGAAAACCAGCTAAAAAGCAAAATAAATGCACTTAATAATTCCGAAGTTGAAAATGGTGGCAACCTGATTGTAAAAACTTCAAAAACACATATTAAGGAAAAAACCGGAAGAATTGAACCGTATTTTGTTTTTTATAGAAAAATAAGTCAAAACTATTATCAGCTAAAAGTAATTGTATTTTATAAAATTTAATTTCCAGTTCTCAGTTACCTGCATATCTTATTATCTCAGAAACGTTCAAATTCATCATCCGTGTTATTAAGTCCCAAATTAAACTTATAGCCATCTGTTGTAGCTGATTTATTTTTAGGGAAATTTTTAGGTTCTATTGATTCTGTTTCTATTTTTTGCTCAACACCTAATTTCTTTACAGCTTGATCTTCTATAGTTTCTTTAACAAATTTATCATTTGAACTTGTTTTAAAGAATGATATATTTTTTATTAATTGAGTTGCCTGGGCAGATAATTGTTCAGAACTTGAGGCAAGTTGTTCAGAGCTGTTCACATTTTGTTGGGTTACATTATTAAGCTGCCCCATCGCATTGTTTATCTGGATAACCCCACTTAACTGCTCTGCATTGGATTCAGCAATACTATCAATAAGTTCAGATGTTTTTTCAATTTGTGGAGATACTTTATCTAATAAATCACCGGCTGTTGATGATATCTCAACGGTAGCTTTTGACAATACTTCAATTTCGGTAGCAGCATCTTTACTTCTTTCTGCCAATTTTCTAACCTCGGCTGCAACTACAGAAAAACCTTTACCTGATTCCCCAGCCCTAGCTGCTTCAATAGCAGCATTTAATGCTAGTAAGTTGGTTTGAAAAGCTATTTCTTGAATAATGTTTACTTTATTGGCAATATTTTTCATTGAGTCTATTGCCCGCTTTGCAGCCTTGTTACCATTAATAATTCCAATTGCTGAACCTTGTGCAATTTTCCCAGTTTCTTTTGCATTATTCGCATTTTGTTGAATATTAGCTGACATTTCTTCCATTGAAGCTGCAACTTGCTCGGCAGCAGATGCTTGCTCATTTGCACCGTTTGATAATTCCTTAGAATTAGAATTAAGTCGTAAACTGGCATCACCAATTTGATTGGCACTTTCTTTAATATTGCCTATTACTTTATTTGTGCTTTCAATTATTAAGTTTAATGCCTTAATAATATCGCCTATTTCATCGTTACGTTCAGTTTTAATTAATTCAGTTAGGTCACCGGCGGCTATTTTTCGGGCAATTTTAACACTATCATTAATAGGTAACGTAATAGACCTGCTAATAAAATATGTAAAAATAATACCTAGTATAACAATAATAATTACTGCTACAATTAGGCTTGTTTTTGCATTAACGGTAATTTGATTTGAAGTATCAGTATTTTCTGTAAATAAATCCAATACTACATCAGTAATTCCTTTTACATCGCCTAAAACATTAGCACCAATTTCTGTAGTTTTTAATTCAAGTTTTCTGGCAGCAATATATGCCTTGTTATATTTTTGAATTTCTGCACTTAATTTTTTTATTTTTCCTGTAACTGCTCCATTTGTTCTAGCATCAGCCTTTAGCTTTAGTGCAGAAATTATATGTTCTAAATCGACTATTTTTCGCGGTAGCTTTTCGAGCCTGATATAATTTAAAAAACTTGTTATTTCAATAATGTCTTTTTTTAGCTCTTGATCCAAATTACCTGATAAAAGATTTTGTTTTTCTTTATTTATATTTTGACTAATGGTATTTGTTTCTTCTACTTTTTGTTTATAATTATCAAAAACTTGTAAAAATTTATTAATTTGAGCTTGAATAATAGAAAGCTTTGCTATACTTTCTTTGTTAAGATGAGTAGCTTCTACTTTTAATAATATTTCATCAATTGCAGACAATGTTCTTTCTGCCCGAAGCAAAACCTTATCACTAAAAAAAGGATTGCTTGTATGGTTATATTCGGTTAGGTACGTAATTACTTCATGCCAATATTTATCCATCTTGTATGAACTATTAACTACCGGAAGATAATTCAGGGAAATATCCTTTGTATTGTTATTTATCTTATTCAAATTCGTAATACCAATTCCACCAATAATTACTGATAGTATCAAGGTAACACCAGATACAATCAATAGTTTAATATGTATTTTTAGATCTTTCCAGTACATAATAATAAAATTAACGAATATACAATTAATTTTTAAAAGATAAAAAATTATAATACTTCGTTATATTTTTGC
>NBLH01000256.1 GCA_002084525.1 Bacteroidetes bacterium 4572_117
TTTGAGTAAAAAACATTTGTTTTAATATCTTGGTTTAGATAGGCTTCCCATTCATAACTTCCTGTTTCATCTTTATCTAAAAATTTAGACAAGGGGATATTTATCGCTCCGTCTAAACTAAATTTCTCAAACTCCTCTTCGCTCCTAACATCAATTAACTGGTACGAAGGGTCACCGGAAATTATAAATCTTGCAACATCATCGGTAGAAAAAAACCTATCGTTATTTGTTATTGTTAAAAGCAATTTTTCTGGTGAAAGCTGATTTATATTTTGCTTAAAAGGTAGAAATAGCAATATAATTCCTAATATTATAACCAAAGCTGATATAAAATAATATTTTGTCTTTACTGGTGCTGTATTCATAAATTTAATTTTAAGGTCTGTTTACCTGTTTTTTCTTACTGGAAATTAATAGTATTTTTACTTTTTCACACTACATTACTTGCTGATAATCAACAACAAGCACGATTATGGCATATACTAATTTAATATTTTAAATTCCTGGCTGAAAACTTTTTCTTAATAAATATAGTAAACCAAAATAAGCCAATACCAAAAATAATAAACAAAAACATAAATAAGCCGGGAGATATACCCAGTGTGTCATAAATCCTAATATTACCCAGGTTCCCTGCTTTGAAAAGCTTTTCAAAAAGTAGCTCAAATGTTTCGGCATAAAAGAAAACACCAAGTGCAATACCGCCAACAAAAGCCATTGCATCAATTTTTCCAATTGATAGTGCAGAAAAGCTTGTTCCTGGGCAAAAGCCACTCATAATAATTCCTAATCCCACAAAGAGCCCCCCAATAATTGCAGACCAAATAAATGTAGGATTAACATATAATAAGTCATAATCGACCCATCCTAAATAATTGAAAAACAATAATCCAATAGCTGAAGTCAATACCGCAGTTAAAAACATTCTTACTACAATCATATCGTATCCGTAGAAAATACCAATCATTTTTCTTGATGAAGAAAAGCCTGCTTGTTCTAAAGCAAAACCAAACCCTATACCTATAATAAATGCAATCATAGGATTCCATTCCGGGCTAATTATTCCTTGTGTAATTAAAGGTCCCATATGTTTTTTTGATTTATGATTTATAATTTAGTGTTTATTCAAGAAATCCATTAATTAAATCCACAATTTTCTGAAAAAGTAAGCAAATAAAAATGCTCCTCCAAAAATTGCCATAAACGAAATAAAGCCGGCAGTTGAAAGAACTGCCATACCACTCATTGCAGCACCACTTGCACAACCTCTACCAAGAGATGCACCTATTCCAACAAAAAAACCACCGGATATAGCTAAAATAATTCTTGTTTTAGCTGTAATTTTCGGTGAATGTTCAATTGTGAATTTCAATCTTCCTGATAAAGCACCCGAAATTAAACCACCGAATATTACACCAAGAATTTCAAAAACAAGCCAGGCGTTCATTGGATTTTTACCACCTTTAATATATTTACCATAAAAGTGTGAATCTTGAGCATGTTCGGGTGCAATTGTATTAACAACTGTTGTAACAGTGCTTTTTACAGCTCCACTTGCTCCCACTCCTCGGCCTGAAAAATAAAATGATGCTATCAATGCCAGTCCCAGAATAAACCCTGCTAAATAAGGATTCATATACTTTTTCGCTTCCATATTACTATTCATTTTTTTGCTTTTTTATAATTTGCTGATATTCTGTTATCACAAACAACTAATTTCTAATTTCTAGTTGCAAATTACCAGTTACTAAGTGCCCAGTCAAAATTAATTGTATATTTACTTTTACGCAACTTGCATATTGTAAGATATTTGCACCAGTGCGTAAGCAACATTAAATAGCACTTAGTGCTTAATACAAATATCTTGTTATTTGCCCGGCTTCAACCATCACAAAACGGAATAACAAGCCTCCAAATAAAATCAATATTGCAGGAATTGCAACATGTATCCGGTAACCATTAAGCTCCATGATTTCAAAGATTGCCGGCATTATAAGTCCTAAAACAACAACAAATAACCCAAAATAAATGGTAAATTCACCACCAAAGAATAAATTTGCTGCTTCTATTTGAACTTGTGGCCCGGCAAGGAAACCCATAAAAAGGTGTATTATAAAAAATAGCTCCACAACTATTAACAAAATATCAATTTTGCTAAATAATTTTTGTTCTTCGTGATTCTTTGACAGCCACATAATACTTGCCGCACCTGTTGAAAGGCCCGAAACTAAGAATAATGGGCCTAAAATTGCATTATTCCAGAGCGGCCTTGCATTAAATGCCGATAGTAGTATGCCTGTATAAACCCCAAGTATAACAGATGTAACTAATAGTACCCAAGCTAATGGTTTGCGGTTTTTTATCATCAGTAGCTCAAAATCGCTTAGCCATTTAAATTTCCAATCCCAATTAACATCATTGTTTTCAACTGGTTTTAAAAATATATTGAATATTTTAGCAAAAAACCCTTTTTTTAATTCTATTTTAGGAAATACTTCTTTTAAATATGTGGCAACCCAAATTATGGAAAGCGGCATAACTAACATCAATACCCAAGCCCCCCACGACATTGGTGAATCTAACCGAATAGTTGTATATAGTTGCCAAAAATATAATTTGTGTTTTAAATCTAATATTAAAGCTACTAATCCTAAAGCTATTGCAATAGGT
Organism: Bacteroidetes bacterium 4572_117; assembly: GCA_002084525.1. Taxonomy (GTDB): domain Bacteria; phylum Bacteroidota; class Bacteroidia; order Bacteroidales; family NBLH01; genus NBLH01. The sequence continues at coordinate 2,671 of NBLH01000256.1, forward strand.
GCAATAATGGGTGCTATTTTTACAGCCGTTGAGTATTTTTCACTTTCATTTCTGATAAAATATAAAGTTGCAAAAAACAACACACCTGCTGCCAATCCACCAAGGAAAAGATACAGAGGAATTTGCCAATGCCAAGCATTAAGCACCGGATCTATATTTAGGTTCATCCTACCGCTTACAATTAATTCTTCTTTCATCTGTTTATTTTAATTTTTATTTGTCAGATGGAATCTTATTTCACCTGTTTATATTTTTGTAATTTATTTCAAAACAATAAGCTTACTGTCAGTTTGTTACAAGCAAATACTTAGTTTAAGTCAAATAAAATATTTGGGGTTTAGTACCTGCTTCAGGTGCTAAAACCTTCCATTTTCTACTTGCAACAATTTTTGAAACTTCGCTGTTCTTGTCGTCCAAATCACCAAAATACATGCAATAAGTAGGGCAAACAGAAACACATGCCGGATCTTGCCCGTTATTAACCCTATGGTCACAAAAAGTACATTTATCTACCCAACCTTCAGTATGGAAATAGCGTGCATCATAAGGGCACGATTCAATACATGCGCCACAACCAATACATTCGTGTTTGGTTACTTTAATAATGCCACCTTCAATAACATGGCTGGCCCCTGTTGGACAAGTCCTTACACATGGTGTATTTTCGCAGTGGTTGCACCTTTCTGATCGGTGTTCAAGCACCATTGTTGGGTATATCCCTTCAACAGTTTCTGTAATCCAATCCCTAGCATAGCCATGCTCAATATTATTTTCTGTTTGACAAGCAACTACACAATCACTACAGCCAACACATTTTCTAGTATCTATAGCCATTCCATATCTCATGCTACGACCTCCTTTTTATGCTGTTTTTCACAATATCTTAATTTACTAACTATCAATCTATTAAACATTATTATGTGGGTTTTCTGTTAAAAAAGTTACAAAATTAGATCTCATTCCTGTGCCACCCATTATCGGGTCATAAGCAACATGTGTTATCAATTCTGAATCACTCGCTCCCTTCCCGTATGCCTTCTTTTGCCTTTTATCATTTTGACCAAAGCCATGGACCATATAAACAGAGTCCCATCTAATTCTTTCGGTTACCCTAACTTTTATTGGAAAAGATGAAATAATACCATCTTGGTTTTTAAGCCAAACCTCCTGCCCATTTTCCAGCTCCCACTCCTTAGCTACTTTCGGGTTAACCCAAACACTATTTTCACTCATTAAATCTGAAAGGTTTGGATTGTTAATTGTTCTTGTAAAAGTATGCATTGGTGCCCTACCATAATTCAACCTATAAAAACCAGCTTCTGGCTGGGGGTGGGCTGTAAATTTTGGTAATGGGTCAAAGCAAGATACAAATCGTCAAATTCTCTTTCTAACTTTTTAACACCTATTTTTTTCATTTCCTCCAATGAACTACCAACTTTTTTCAATTGCCAGTCAAGAAGTTCAGTAATATCATCATAAGGAACGTACTCTCCTACACCTAACTTGTTAGCAAGCTGTTTTGCCATCCACCATGCAGGTTTTGAATTATATTTTGGTTTTGCAGCCGGCATCCTAAGTGCTATCGAAGGTTTCTTATGTTTCGATGTCCTTAGCATATCATATCTTTCCAAATATGTACATTCAGGTAAAACAACATCGGCATAACCGGTAATTTCCGCAGGCATTGTATCAATAACAGCAATAAACTCTAATGCCTGAATAGCTTCTAATGTGTTTTTTTGGTTCGGTAATGTCGAAATCAGGTTTGTTCCGTTAACAATCCAAGCTTTGTAATTACAACCTTTTTCAGGTGTTGGGATTGTTGCATCGCAAATTCCTGAAGCCAAAGCCAAATCTGCCAATACAAATTTACCTGGGTGGGCATCTTTCCATGTCCTTTTAGGTTTTGGATATTTTGGCATTGGCATATTTTTCATCTTAATACCTTCGGGAAAATAAAACCCACCTTTCCTGCCCCATGATCCAAGAATTGCATTTAGGATAGCAACAACCCTTAATCTCTGAGTATCATCACCATACCAGGTAACGTGCCTGCCAGGGTGAATTATTACAGCAGGAGCTGCAGCGGCCATTTCCCTTGCAGTTTCCCTGATAATATGAGGCTCAATAGTAGTTATCCCATAAGCCCATTCAGGGGTATGCTGTTGTACATGTGCTTTTAATTCTTCAAAACCATAAGTGTATTTTTCAACATATTCTTTATCGTAAAGCTCTTCATTAATTATAACGTTTGTCCATGCCAATAAAAGGGCCATATCTGTGGCAGGTTTTATAGGTAACCAATATTTCGATTTGCTTGCAGCTGTTGAAAATCTTGGGTCAACAGTTATAATTGTTTCTTTTTTCTCAACCAATTTTGAAAATTCCTGAACTTGCCCATTATGCATGTTTTCGCCAAGGTGCGAACCAATTAGCACAAGGCATTTTGTGTTTTCAATATCTGTTGGCTCAGGTGAACCTATCCCTTGTCCAAAAGTAGCAATAAACCCAACTTCACGCGGGCCCCTGCATTGTGCATACGATGGTGCGGAAATACCATTTGAGCCGGTGGCTTTTAAAACATTACCAAAAAATTTACCCCCTGAACCATGTGTAAACAATGCGACACATTCCGGGCCATGTTTTTTTGCTATTTTTTTCATGTTTTTTGCTACAAGGTCAAGAGCTTCGTCCCAACTTGCTTCTTTAAAAACCTGTTTGCCGTTTTCAGTAACACGAATCAAAGGTGTTTTTAACCTATCTTTATCGTTATACATCCCAACGCCTCCGGTTCCCCTAGGGCAAAACCTTCAGCTAAATTTTCACTATCTAAACTGCTTGTGATAAAATTCATTATTGGCGTTCCAGCCGCAATAGTTCCGGCACCAATTGATGAAATTTTAATAAAATCTCTTCTTGTGGTCTTCATATACTTTTATTATTTAACAAGCCCTATTTAATAAAATATTATAAAACAATTTGCCATCTACGATAAATTGCTTTTTGTATGTGTTTTTTGTGATTAACAACATGTTTTTTATTGACAAATGTCACTTTTTACCATGGCGAAAGTATAGAAACTTTGAAAAAAATGAAACAATAAAAATTAAACATAACAATAAAAAAATTCCTACCACAGTTTACACCCATACCTATTCTATTGTATTAGAGCTGATTACGCTCTTATTTAGAATGGTTCTAAAAATCTAAATGTTTTTAACAACATATATTTAGATATTTGTATTTTATAAAAATATTTTGAAAAGCGGGCTGTTTTGAACAGATGTTCACTATATTGGCGATAAACAAGAGGTTTGTCCTTGATATTTTTTAGTTTAGAAGCGCTATTATGCCAAACTTATCAGATAATTAGTAACCGATTTCCAATCAGGGAATTTTTCTGTCCCAAAATGTATGTGTTCACCAATAAATTCGCCGGCACCATTTTTTGTTCGGTCATCAATCAAAAAATCGCCAATATTTAAATTTTTATGATGAGAAAGTATCAATCTTTTATAGGCTACTTTACCCAGATATTTTTTTACCCATTTTAATTTGTCAATTGAAGCCGTTTCATTCTCCCATGGTGATGTTGATAAAATATAGGTATCAAAAATTTTACTTAATTGTACATAGGATACTATTGCATCTTTAATCGGTTTCATATTTCCAAAAATTCCCGGTATTTCATCCAATCTTCCTTCGTATTCCTGCAGGGTGTTTTCATCGCAATGTTCAATACCTGATACAAAATCAACAAGAACATTGTCCATGTCTACATATAATATTTTCTTTTTCATGTGTTTATTTTTAATTGCTTTTAATTGCCACTACCTGTTCCGCCTTAGCGGAATGTTACTGTATGATGTTAAATAATCATTTCCTTAGATGGCTAATAACCTTTAGCTCACGAACACAAATAAAATTAATATGAATTTGTGAGTAATTATTTTAATCATACTTGTTTCATATTTTAAACAATTTAGTCGATTTGTTCAATATTAGCCTTTTGCTCTTTTTAATAAATTTACTATAGTTGTGCAAATCTGAAATATCTGCACCCTCAATTATCGATTTTGCTTTTTCAAAATTACCAAGTTGCCGTTCTAATTCTATTAATAATACAATTTTATCAGTATAAGCAACATCTTTTTTTTGTAATAATTTTGAAAGTTGTAGCATATTTCCAATTCTTGTTTCTTTATAAGCTTCATGTTGCTTTTTTTGAAGTTTCCTCATTTTTATCCTTGTAAATAAAAACTTTATATCCGCAAACCTTCTTATTGATGTAATATGGCTAAATTGAAAGCCTTTGTCTCTAATTAAATCGTTAATGTGTTGCCAAAGTTTAATCCTGGTATAAATTTCATTCTCATTACTGAGTTTTTCCGGTTTTTTTAAAATATATAAAAGATCGGGGATAAAATGTTTTGGCATATCAAACCAATAATGCGAAGGTGGATAATTAAGGCTTAGGCTTTCATTTTCATTGATATAATTTTCGAAATTTTGCCGTAAAAATTCAATTATAACTTTAGTCCTTCCGTTTTTGTCTTCATGTGGTATTATTTTTTCATTTTGCCCAACATCTTCACTTTCCTTTATATATTTTCTTATTTCATAATCTTCTAGTTGCCGGCAATCATCAAACCAAAAAAAACCATTACAGTTATCGCATTTCGAAAATGGCATAAAAGAATATTCCGATATACTAATTTCGGAACATTTACTATCAGACCAATATTCTGAACTACCATAGCTTGTATACGACATTAATTCTGCTGACAAATACCATTTTTTACAATGCGGGCATTCAGTAAATTTTATTTTAATCTGCATAAATAGTTGATCTTACTGTGGCTTTATAAACAAAAACGTGACATTATAGACACTCCCTAATTAAATAATTTTGCAAGATATAAAAATATCAACTTTTATTTTACTAATTGAAATATGGTTTGATTTTTTGAAGATAATTCAATAATTGACAGGCTATAAAAAAAAGGTGCAACTTCTTAAAACACAAAACAATGTCTTGTATTTTAATATGTTACACCTTTCTAGTGTCAAAAGTTAAGGGGAAATATTATTAAACTTACTTAATAATTTTGTTAGGCAAAGCTTTCCCGTAATTCTTTTTTTAATTCATCAAAGCGGTTTTCATCGCAGTGTTCTGAATAAATTACAACAAAATCCTGCACCCTCTCTTTCCAAAAAAAAAACATCTTCTTTTAATTCAACAAATTCGATATATTTTTTGAAGTAAATAATGCTGCTATATTTTTCAAACTTCCTGTCAGAAAGAAATTCTATCCCAATAGATTTTAAGTTAGTAATTAATTCAGGTACATATTCTAATTCTCTTGTATTAATCCGAACACATTGATACTCCTTATTATTAAAAGTCATTTGACCCGGAGTGATATGTAAATTATGGTCGATATTTTTTCGTACTTCTCTGGCCAGTCTTAATACAATGTCCTGAAAACAATTAACTGAATTTTTTACAAGTAAATAACAATGCCTGGCATTATTCTTTTTTTTATTTGGTGGGAAATTTTGCACTGAATAATAACCCGGGTTATGGTCAGATTCAAGTAATAACACTCCTAAATCTTTACCCCTTTTACAACGCTCAAGCTCTAATTTAACATTAAAACATGTTAAGCCTTCAAATGTTATATTTTTCATCTTTAAAGTTTTAAGTTAGAAATTTAGTTGTTCATTTTCATAATATCTTCAACAGAAAGCATACCTATAATTTCTCCCTCTTCAATAATAGGTAAGTGACGTATTTTTCTATACAGCATTACATTCATCAAATCATGGGCAGTACTATCTATTTTTCCTATTAAAATATCTTCAACACCCGTCATTAGGTTATCAACAGTTTGGTCTTTAAGTTGCACACCGCTGTTATAACATTTATACAAAACATCTCGTTCAGATAATATTCCAGTAACGTTTTCCTTTCCATCTAAAACAATAACAGCACCTACCTTATTTTTATCCATTACTGCAACTGCATCAATAGCAGAACAATCAGCTTTAACAGTAAAAACAGTTTTTCCTCTTTGACTTAAAATGTCTGTAATTTTCATGTGTTTGTGTTTTATTATTTATATTTTCTCATAATTAGCCGTAGTCTTCAGGCTACGGTTTAAAAATCAATAAAATATCTTGGCTTTAGCCAAAAAATAATGATAAATTCGGCTAAAGCCTATTTACTCGTAATATCTAACACGGCCTAAAGGCCATGCCTAACCTGCTATTATTTGTTCAAAAGATTATCAATGCCAATAGCAGCTTTATGTCCATTTGCAATACCATGGATAACATCTGGTCCCTGAACCATATCACCACCTACAAATAACCAATCTAATGATGATTGAAAATACTCATTAACATCAAGTCGTCCTCTTGGTCCGAATTTTAATTCTTCTTTAAGGTCATCAGATAAATATGACATATCCATTCCCTGACCAATTGATTCAACAACCATATCAGCTTCAAAGAAATTTTTGTTATCATCATCAAACTTAGGAGCAAAACGTCCTTCTTCGTCAAATATAGATAAACATTTAACTACATGCAAGCCTTTTATTTTTCCATCTACAATTTCTATTGATTTTGGTCCCCAACCCGGATTAACTATAGCATCTTCTTCTCTTGCTTCAACAACCTCTTCACGGTCTGCCGGCATATTTTCTTCGCTTTCTAAAGAAGTAGCAATAACCTGAACTTTTCCGTATTTCTTCATCTGTAAACGTGCCATTGAACGTGTTATATCCATTGCCACATTACCTCCACCAATTACAACAACCTTTTCAGGAACCATAATTTCTTTACCTTCGGTAATTTCACGTAATAAATCAATCGACTGGAATACATGTTCGTGGTCTGTACCCGGAATACCTGTGCTTCTACCTAAATGTAAACCTGTACCGATGTAAACTACATCAAAATTATCTTTTAATTCAGCAAATTTCTTAGCATCAACATTTACATTGTATTCAATATTAACACCAAGTGATAAAATATAATCAATATCTTTATCTATCTGGTCATAAGGTAATCTGTACGAAGGGATACCATAACGCATCATACCACCTGCTTTTTCAAGCTTGGTACAATTATACCCCAATAAACTTAAATAATAAGCTGCTGATAAACTTGCAGGCCCTGAACCAACCAGGGCAACTTTCTTATCGTTTTTATATATTTCTTGAGTATTCAGTATCTCTTTATAATCAGATGAATCAATCTGGTCGGCAATATAACGTTTTAACCATCGTATTGATAAAGCATCACCATTTATACCAACCGAGCAAACATCCTCGCATTTATGAGTACAAATACGTCCACAAATTTCAGGTAATGGGTTTGTTTCATAAAG
>NBLH01000044.1 GCA_002084525.1 Bacteroidetes bacterium 4572_117
CTGGGAACCTGAAACAACAGTAGGAACAAGATATTCTGACATTGATTTATACGGAACATCACAAAAAAATTCAAATTCAGCGGTAAGTGTTAGTTATATTATTACTCACGTTTCGCAGGAACAAAAGTATTATAATTTCTGATATAGAAAAAAACATTTTATTCGAGATTAACTGTTTATTTTCTGATATTAAGCAACTTGCAGCATACTTTCCAAAAACGACTTTTTAGGCAACTTTTTTATAAGTTTGAGTAGGATTAATCAGTAGCTTTATTCTTTCAAAAGTTGTTTCATCGTTTATCATTTTGATAAATAATTTTTCTTCATCAGCATCCTCAAATATTTCCCTTATTATTTCAATAATTGCAACTAGCAATAAAATTAGCCTCTCATGCAGTTTTGTGTCAAGAGTATATAACGAAAGTCGTGCTACACCTACAATTGAAAATAAAAATATTTATGTTTCAAGTGGTTTAGGCGATGTGGCATGTATTGATGCAATTTCAGGGACAATAAGATGGAAATTAAAAGCAAGCGAAAAATTTGAAGGGGCTTATGGCAGATGGGGGCTTTCAGAATCCTTGCTTCTTGTTAACGATAAAGTGATTTATACACCGGGTGGTAATAAAACTACAATTGTTGCACTTAATAAAGAAAACGGTGAAACTATATGGCAATCTAAGAGTTTAGGCGATGCTCCATCATACACTTCACCACTTTTGATTGAAATAAAAGGGAAAAAGCAAATTGTTACTACCACAAAAAATTATATAATTGGTGTGAACCCTAAAAATGGGGAAATCGTTTGGAAATTTGATTTTGGTAAATATGCAGGAGGGAAACGACCTTATAATAATCAAACAAACACACCTCTATACCACAAGGGAAAAATTTTCGTAAGTAGCGGATATGACCATAAAAGCATAATGCTCAACCTATTAGATAATGCGTCCTCAGTTTCTGTCGCCTGGGTTGACTCTACTATAGATATCCATCATGGTGGGGCAGTTAGGATTGACGGCTATATTTATGGAGCCAATTGGGAACACAACAGAATGGGACGTTGGGTATGTATGAATTGGGAAACGGGTAAAATAATGTATGAAGCGGAGTGGAAGAATAAAGGTTCTATTATTTCGGCAGATGGTATGCTGTACTGTTTTGAAGAAAAAGGCGGAAATATTGCTTTGGTTAAAGTCGATCCTGAAAAATTTGAAGTAATCAGCTCATTCAAAGCCCCTTTAGGTACAGTACCGTATTGGGCCCACCCGGCAATAAAAAACGGCATCCTCTATATTAGGCATGGTAAAGCACTTATGGCATACGATATTAAGGAAAAGTAAAAGCAAGTAAAAAAATCTGGGACATCAATGGTAATTAATAGAAGTGGCCTTAAAAGCAAATCGTTTTTTTTATGATCTTTGGTCGTAATTTAGGTATTCTATTTTCCTAATTGAAAATTAATATTCATTTTTGTATCGTAAAAGAAATAGTATGATACAAAAAGATAAAAATAAGAGGCTTATTTTAGTTACCAATGATGATGGCGTTCAGGCAAAAGGTATTAAAGAATTAACAAAAATAGCTATGCTTTTTGGCGAAGTTATTGTTGTTGCACCTGAAACCGGCCAGTCCGGCATGTCACATTCTGTTAGTTTAAGTAACCCTTTATACCTGAATAAAATAAAATCAGCACCTGGTTTAACAATTTATGCATGTAGCGGTACACCCGTTGATAGCGTAAAAATTGCTATCCACAACATACTCGACCGCAAACCGGATTTAATCATATCTGGCATAAATCATGGCTCAAACGCCTCTGTTAGTGCCATTTACTCAGGAACTATTGGTGCTGCCCGCGAAGGTAGCCTTAACGGGATACCTGCAATAGGTTTTTCATTGCTTGACCATTCACCTGATGCTGATTTTACTGCTTCGGTTGTTTATGCCGAAAAAATTGTTGAGAAAGTTATACAAAATGGAATCCCCGCAAAAACATGTTTAAATGTAAACATCCCTAATATCGCAAAAGAAAAAATAAAGGGGATTAAAGTTTGCCGACAAACACTTGGCAAGTGGGTTGAGGAATTCGATTTCAGGACAAGCCCTAATAAAAAAGAATATTATTGGTTAAGCGGAAAGTTTTCCAACTTTGAACCGGAAGCTACCGATACTGACGAATGGGCCTTGGGGAATAGTTTTGTTTCAATTGTGCCTATTGAAATAGATTTAACTTCATATTCAGTTTTAGATGAATTAAATAAATGGGAGTTTTAATAATGTTATCGATATATTATTATGTTGTGAACGGCACAGCCCACACCATAGGTAAACTTTGCTAAAAAAACAAAGGTTTACGAAATTCGATTAGTATTAATGTGTTTTAAGCTAAATAAAAATCAGTGTGGATCCGTTAAATCAGTGTTATCAGCGTTCCTATTTTTTGTTTGTAGCGAAGCTACGCTATGGGATGATAAAAAAACAATTATTTAACTTAATTTTATTGAAGTGGATAAATCAAAGATCAAATATAATTCAGAACGCTTAGGGTTAATTGCAGGCACAGGACTGCCAATGTTTGTGATACTAGGATTTTATTTTTACCGAAAGGCTGAGAGTCTCGCTGTTTTTTTTGATAGCATTAGTGGTGCCAACATTATTTCAGAGCTGGTTAGCCTGTGCGTTGTACCAAACTTATTGCTGTTTTTTGTTTTTATGTGGATGAACCTGTTAAAATCTGCCAGGGGGGTTATTGGCGCAACTTTCATATATGCTATGATTGTATTAGGCTTAAAATTTTTATAATAAGCTGATTGCGTGATTCCAACAAACCTCTAAATAAATGTGGGAAATATACACCGACCTACCGCTTGAGCAGTATAACGGATATGTTCCATAAAAAAAGCAGGATAGAAGTTTTATAAGAAGTAGTTCTATATTTATTTTGAAAATATTGTTTTTTTGTAAAATAATTGAATAAAAAGTAAGCTTATGCTTACTTTTTTCGTTTTAAATAATAAAATGTGTATAATTTTTGTTAAACCATTAGTTCGTTAAATTCACCTTTAAAAGGTTTATGATTTATAAATTTATTAAAATATTGATTATAATCGGATTTGTAAGTTTCCAACAAACAAGATCCCAAACTATTGAAATCCCTTCGGTTCAATATGTTTCGGTTGATGTTGAAACTCAAAAAATCCATATTTCGTGGCAAATAAACGACCCATCGAAAATTGATGGTTATATTATTAAAAGGCAAATTTTTGGACAACCTGATGTGGTTGATGGAACTTTCAACACAATAAAAACAATTAACGACCCAAATCAACTAACATATATTGATAACGGAGACACACATGGCTATGCCAATCCTAAAAATAGGGCTGAGACTTATCGTATTGCTGCATATAAGAATAACGGTGGTGTTATTGAATATGGCAACATGAGTATCAGTCTTAGTTCAATACTTCTTAACCAAATTACTTTTGACCAATGTAATAAAACAAACACTTTAAAATGGTCGCAATATACCGGGTTTTTACCTGAAAACAGCAACTACTACATATATTATTGGATAGATACAAACCTACCCCCTATCTTAATTGATTCGGTAACAAATGGAGGAACCTCTTATACACATAACAATGTTATTGTTGATACAAGCTATCATTATTTGGTACAGGCCTATAGCAAAAACACCCAGGACAAAGCAAATTCAAACACCTTAAGTGCAAACACTTTAGTACCTGGCATCCCACAAATAATGAATGCCAATTATGCCACTGTCAAATTATCTAATCAAGTAGATATTTCATTCACAGTTGATGAAAATGCTATTATAAATAGCTACAAGCTACTAAAATCTGATTCAATCAATGGACTTTTCGACACCTTGGCAACATATCCGGCAAGCACCGGCTATATTACTTATTCTGACGAACTTAAAACATCAGAAAAAATAGCTTACTATAAGGTAATAGCTATAAATGATTGTAATATAATTGTAAAACAGAGCAATATAGCCAGCAACATGTTACTTAAAGTTACTACTGCAAACAGTGGCAGTAAAACAAATGTTATAAAATGGACAAATTACAAAACATGGTTAGGCGGGCTTGATAATTATGAAATTTTCAGAAGTATCGACGGCAGCAATTTTAGTTCAATAGCTCAAGTTTCATCATCTATAAATTCGTTCACCGATGATATTACAGATTTAGTTTTACCCGTTTATCATGGGAAACAATCAAACGGGCATTTTTGTTACTATATTATTGCATACGAAGGTCAAGATAACCCTTATGAAATATCAGGGACAAGCCAATCAAACATTTCATGCGTTTACCAAGAAACTATTATTTGGTTACCAAATGCATTTAATCCAAACAGTGCAAAAGCAGAAAACAGGACATTTAAACCTGTAATCTCATTTGCTAGTGATTATAGTATGATTATATACAGCAGGAATGGCAGCATCGTATTTAGAGCCACCGATCCACTGCAAGGGTGGGATGGCAAAAGTACAAGTGGGGGCTTGTTAAAACAAGGTACTTATGTTTTTTTATTAAAATATAAAACAAAAAATAATAAATTTGTAGAAAAAACAGGACATATCAACCTTGTTTATTGACAGGGCTTGGCCGTAACCTCTGAGTCACAGCCTCATACCTGATTTTCTAGGCATTATGAAACAATAGACATAAAATAAAATTGTACTGATAATAGGATATATAAGAATTAAATCTATTTTATACTTAAACCATTGGACGCCTAAAAAATGATTGACAAAATTACAAATATTAAAATTGATGGTGAAAAACAGGTAATATCTGCGTTTGTGGAGATGCTGGGTTTATGTCCTAGGTGTAAAACAAAAGAAAATAGAACCCAGGTAATTAACGCCTATAATTTTGCCTACGAAGCATATAACGGTCTTAAAAGGAAAACAGGCGAACCGTTTGTTATGCACCCAATTGAAGTTGCCAGAATTGTACTAACAGAAATCAGGCTTGGGATAAATTCAATAATATGTGCTTTATTGCATGACGTTGTTGAAGATAACGAAGATATTTCTATTGAAGATATTGAACATAAATTTGGCAACCAGATAAGTTCTATTGTAGATGGTTTAACAAAAATTACCAACGTTTACGATGGCCAGCAAAATTTGCAGGCAGAAACATTCCGTAAATTATTAATGACCATACCAAAAGATATTCGGGTGATATTAATTAAGTTGGCCGACAGGTTGCACAATATGCGCACTTTACACGGTATACCTGAAAATAGGCAAATTGTAAAAGCAGGTGAAACATTATATGTTTATGCCCCTTTAGCCCGAAAACTTGGGCTTAATAAAATCGGAAGGGAGCTTGAAGATTTAAGTTTCAAGTATCATTTGCCTGATAGCCATAAAATGTTGCTTAAAATAATTGAAGACAACCAAGATAAAAGGAAGAATGTTATTAATAATTTCACGGAAAGGATGAAACCGATTTTAAAAAAATCGGGTATAAAATACGAAATTATTGGTGTAAGAAAATCTTTATATGCCACATGGGTTAAAATGAAGGAAAATCAAATCCCCTTCGATGAAATTCATAATTTCCAGACCATGAGGTTGATTTTTGACCCAAAGATCCGTGATTCTGAAAGGATGCAATGCTATAGGATATACACTTTAATAACCGAAGAATTTACGCCACGCAAAGGCAGCCTTCAAGATATGGTGAAAAATCCAAAAGCAAATGGTTTTGAAGCTGTTATTGTTGATGTTATGGACAGTGAAGGTAATTGGAAAGAGGTCCAGATCCTTAGCCGACGTATGGCTGACATTGCTGAAAGGGGATATTCATCTGAAAAAGGCGATCATCACGAAAAATACAGCGAACGTGACAAATGGATAAAAAGCATTAGCGATCAACTAATTAACCCAACAAGCAACGCGCCTGATTTTCTGGATGATTTTAAACTTAATATATACACCTCAGAAATCTATGTTTTTACACCAAAAGGTAAAATTATTAAATTACCAAAGGGTTCTACCGTGCTCGATTTTGCATTCCATATCCATACACAGCTTGGTTTGCAGTGTATTGGTGCAAAAGTTAATAAAAAACTTGTAAACAGAAGCTATGTGCTCAATAGCGCCGAACAAATACAAATTCTTGATTCGGTATCAGCAGTACCTGAAAAAAACTGGATGAACCAAGTTGTGTCTGCAAGGGCAAAAGCAAGTTTGAAGCACTATTTTAAAAAACAGTTTAAAGATAATGTGCGCCAAGGTGAAATTATCCTTAAAGAAGTACAATCAAGCTTAGACTTTGAAACTGACCAAACAACAATAAATAAACTGGTGAAACATTTTCACTGCAAAAATAAACGCGATTTTTACAACAAAATAGGGAAAAACATAATTTTAAAAGAAGAATTGGCAAAAAACTTCAGAACTGTAAACTCTACAAACCTGTTCGGAAATTTAATCCCATCAATCTTTAAACCCAAAAGCCATGAAAGTATCCATGTAACAAAACAAGAATTTAGCCATAAAAAACCTTTCGAGATTAATGAAACATCTGGAGAGCCGGGCTATTCTCTTGCATTATGTTGCAATCCTATACCTGGCGACAAATGTATTGCATATAAAACTTCAGATGACCATATAATTGTACATCAGATTGGTTGCGAAAAAGCAATAAGGTTGTATGCTGAAGAAGGAAGATCGACTGCCAAGGTAAAATGGGGTATCCATACATTAACCCAACACTTATGCAAAATAAATATTAAAGGATTCGACAGAAAAAATATAGTACTTGAACTTACCGAAGTGATTTCGGCTCAGATGAATGTAAATATAAAAGCCATCCATATAGATAGCAGTAACGGTATTTACGATGGAGATATTACATTATTTGTAACCAGCCTTAATTCATTAAGTAGTTTAATATCTAAATTAAAAAAAATACCAAACATCAGAACTGTGGAACGTATACTGCTACAACAAAAATAAAGCAAACCTGAAATTGTTTTTTGAACTTTCAGGTTTGCTTTATTTTCTAATTCAATCTTCTTTTTTAAATAAAAATTGTTTCACAAACAACTAGCAACTTTAATAATCCCACAAATTATTCGCCTGCTATGAAAAAGGTTTCAGTTTTCTCACCTGAATTCCCAAGCTTATCAACAGCTGTAATCACTACAGTATAAAAACCTTTTTTTGCAATTAGGTTTCTTTGTTGAAATGCCTGAGTACTAACATATAACGCTTTTTTGCTTCCATTTACTGAATAATATATTTTTTCAGTTCCACACCACTTGTCAGTAGCTGCGAAGTATACCTTCGTATGTTTTGGAAACACGTCATGTGATTTCCCATCTTTTGTTTCCTTTCCTATAGGTTCTATACTATACTTAATAAAAATTTCCGGTGAAGAAACATCAACAAAACAATCACTTTCTTTTATTACCTCAACATTGTTTACATTATCCGTTGATTTAAAATAGATTTTATGCTCCCCTTCATCAGGTATTTTTATCTCGCTGGTGTATGTTTGGAAACTTGAATTGTTATCAATTGCATATTCAATCACTTTTACACCAGAATGGATATCTTTAGAGTAAAGTTTAATATTTGTGTTACCATTTATAAACAATGTCCCATTATTAAAAAACTGAGGCGTTTTATAGGTAATACCTGTAACAGGTGTTTTGTTATCTAAGAATATTTGCTTTCCGTGTACCCTCGATACATTATCAACTTCATCTTCAGCTTTATAACTTATATTTTGTATGCCTTGTTGTTTTTTTAGGAAAAACTGGTCTGAGTATACATTAGTAGCTTTAGTGTCAATTCCGTAAGTAATCTCTTTTACCCCTGTTTCATCAGTAGCTGCAAGTTTAATTTTACTTCTTTCTGAAACAAAAAGGTAATTGCTTTTGTGTTGGTCGCCAACAACTTCGGCTGTTACCGTTGGGGCAACATCATCATAAGTAAAATCCATGGCCCTGCCATCATCTTTATTGTCGTTTTCAACATTGTCAACCGAATAGTAATTAAACTTATGGTTTCCTTTTTTTACTAGTCTTACAGGTATAGGTGCTGAATAAACACTTCTTTTGCCATCTATCAAATAGTATTGCTTTTTCACACCTGACAAATTATCGGTACTTGCCAATACTATTTTGGTTTTTTGCCCGTAAATATTGCCTTTTTGTGGGCCGGTTATTGTTTTTGTAATTATAGGGGCTGTTATATCAACAACAAAACTTTTACTATGCGATCCTTCCACATTCCCAACCCTGTCTGTTGCATAATACTTAATGCTTGTATTTCCCTCTTTATTGAGGTCTGTGTTACTTTTATATGCAGTATAGGCTGCTGCATTTACAGACAATAGAATCTCTTTTATCCCAGATACGGCATCTGTACTTTTTAGGTTTAATTTTAAATTTTTACCATAATAGATTGTACCTGATTTGATATATTTGGGCGCATCAAATAATTTTGATGATGTTACAGGTGCTAGGCCATCTGACCATAAATCAAAAACAACATCTTCTCGCGGCATTTTTATTTTTTTAGTTTTATTATCAACAGCAAAGGGCGAATGAACTGTGTTGTGCCCCTCTGTATCAAAGTACATAGGATTTGTAAACTTGTCAGTTTTATGACTTTTTAGCCTGTATTTTTTTGAACTTTCATCGGGTGATGTCGAAAGCCATAGATAAACAGGCAAATCTTTATTTATGTACATTTTTCCATCATCGTCAACAATCCAAACTTTTTCTTCAGTTCCTTGGTTTTGCGAAAAAACATTTGTAACAACATACATAAAAGCTAATAATAGAGTGATTTTGTAATTCATTATTCTTTTTTTTTAGTTTAATTGAAAAAAATTATACTTACATGGCAAAGTTAAGGTGAACAATATTTATCGCTTTGAGTTGTAACACCCATTTTGTCAGAAGCTTTCTTACTAGGTATTTATAACTAGGCTCGATATTTATAAAAATCAAAAAAACATAATTGTTACCGCTCACAAAAACAATTATAAGCGTGTGTAGCAGATATCAAATAAGATATAATTTACAACTAAATTTAAACATTAATAATTGGCTTTTGTTCCTGAAAACATTTTTTTTAAATTAGCTTATCAAAAAAATCTTGCAATTTATCCAAATATATTAGTTTGATTTTTTACATACGGTTTTTCTTAGTAAATTGACACAGACGAATAAGAGTATTTTTTAATAATAATATTGAAGAATGGAGGTACTACAAAAAGTCCAAAAACCTGACAATAACAACATTAAGACAAATAGAGTAAAAACACCTAAATATGATTTTGAAGAAATACTATTAAAATTTGATACATTTTTAAAGGAATGCAGGCGTTGTAACAGACAACAGGATAAGGATCTTTTATGGAAAGCATTTCATTTTGCAAACAAATCTTTTGAAGGTATTAAAAAAAACTCGTCAGAGTATTATATAGAACACTCAATTGAAGTTACAAAAATTGTAACCAACGAAATTGGTTTGGGTATGAAATCAGCAGTATCTGCACTATTACACGATGTTGTAGACGAAACAGATATGCAGATAGAAGATATACAACACAATTTTGGTACGAAAACAGCTTCGATTTTAAGTGGACTGGCAAAAATAAGAGAAGTATTAGACAGCCAGAATGTAGTTCAGGCAGAGTCTTTTAGAAAAATATTGTTAACCCTTTCAGATGATATACGTGTTATTTTTATAAAAATTGCCGACAGGTTATATCATATGCGCACAATTGATTCATATTCGAAAAAGAAACAGCTTAAAACAGTAACAGAATCTTCATACGTATATGTACCATTAGCACATAGGTTGGGTCTTTATTCTATAAAAACCGAGCTTGAAGATTTATGCCTAAAATACAAGCACCCTGACATATATCAAGAAATTGAAGGGAAACTTATAGGTACAGAAGGAAAAAGGACACAATTTATCACAAATTTTTCATTCCCGATAATTAATTCGTTAAGCGTACAAGGTTTTGATTTTGATATTGGCGACAGGGCAAAATCCATTTACTCGATATGGACAAAAATGCAAAAACAGAATATAAGTTTTGATGAAGTTTATGACCTTTTTGCTGTCCGTATTATTTTTGAGCCAAGCTCACCGGAAAAAGAGATAGAAGAATGTTGGAAAATATATTCAACTATTGCCCAACTATATCCACCTAAAACAGATAGGATCAGGGATTGGATAACAACACCCAAACCTAATGGATATGAAGCTCTACATGTTACAGTTATGGGGCCCAAGGCACGGTGGGTTGAGGTGCAAATACGCTCTAAAAGGATGAATGATCTGGCTGAAATTGGTTTTGCCGCCCACTGGAAATACAAAGGGATTACTGACAATAAATCGGAACTTGACCATTGGATCAATGAAATTAAAAGTAAATTAAGCAATTCAGATGAAAGCAAATTGGACTTTTTTGACAGTTTTAAGCTTAATGTATTTTCATCAGAAATTCTTGTATTTACACCAAAAGGTAAAATTGTTAATTTACCAAAGGACTCAACAGTATTAGATTTTGCATTTGAAATACACTCTGATATTGCTTATAGCTGTATTGGCGCAAAAATAGGCAGAAATGCAGTTCCTATAAACTATAAACTTAGCAGCGGTGATATTGTTGAAGTATTGACTTCGGCAAGTCAAAAACCTTCAGAGGATTGGTACCATTTTGCTAGGACATCAAAAGCAATAAAATACTTAAACAAAATATTTAAGGATGAAAGGTTACAAAATATACGCCAAGGTAAAAAAATGCTTAACTACCTTATCTCTAAAAACAACATAATTGTTGACCCAAAGGTAATAAAAAGCATTTTAACACATTATTGCCTTTTTGGGAAAAAAGAACTGTATTTCCAAATAGGAAATGGCACAATCAACAAAAAAGACCTTAGCAGAGTATTAAAAGCAAAAGCTACAAACAGGCTTGTAAAATATTGGGAACTCCAATTCCCTGACACAGAGCACATAAAAGGTTGGAAGAAGAATAATTCAATAGATATTAATGATTTAAAAACCCAGGACGGTATTGAAATTGCAAAATGCTGCAACCCTTTACCCGGTGATAAAATTATAGCTTGCGAGCTAAAAACCGGAAAAATCAGTATCCATAAATCTGATTGCACAACATTACTTACCCAATCACAATCACTTTGTAAAAAAACCCTCGAAGCACAATGGAAACCCCGTAAAATAGTATCGCACCTTAAAAGGATTGAACTAACAGGTTCAGATGAAGTTGGGATTGCAAACAAAATAACATCAATTATTTCGGCAGATTTGCAAATAAACATAAAATCTATTCATTTCGAAACTCATAAAAATATTTTTTCGGGTTTAATTGATTTTTATGTGGCCAATAAAAATGTACCTGCCACTTTAATGAAAAAAATAAAAAAAATTGACGGTGTTTTTAATGTCAAACTAGCTCTTATCCGTAAAAACTAACTGAAGAATTCTTTGGTACAGTATATTTGGTTATTGGTGTATTGGTCCCTGGATTTTTCAGGGCAAACGAGAGAAGGGAATCATAATAATAAATTCAGATTAGATGTCCCAATCCCAAAATCTGTAGAAACCTTTTTTATTTTCTACTAACACACCATGCAAATATGATGTAACGCCCATACTGACAAACACTTACATGTATTGGCGAAATTTTCTGTTATTTATGCTGCATTTAACAAATCTTTATCGGTTGAGTTAAGACCAATCATATTAATAATATTTTCAGCTTCCGGGTTTCGTAATAAATCTTCGTAGAATGTAATAAAGTCTACCCCTGCCATGCTTGCAAAAATTTGTAATAGTTCAATAAAATAAAGATTAATACCTGAAAGTATATTTTCTTTTATGGCTGATTGCGACAACTGCCTGAACAAACCACCTATTGATGTCCCATAATGCATCCTCTGGTAATAACTCAAAAATATATACCGTATTAAAGATAATGTAACATCGGCAATTTGGGCATCAAAATCTTGGGACTGGCTTTTGCCCAAAAGCAAATCCTGTTTACTTTCTTTAAAGAAAACCTCTATCGTCCACCGTATCTTATACACTTCAATAATCCTATTGAAGCTAATATTTAAGTCAGTTGTTACCAACATCCTCCAAGTTCCATAAGTGCCAAAACGTATTAGGAACATCTTTACCCTAATGCCTTGGTATTCTGCCTGGAATTGTATATACCTTGCTTTGTATTTTCGGTTGTTTTTACCATTTTCTCTTTCATATCGGGTTATTATCTCATGCGGTGTCAACAATTTTCCTGTTGGCAATATTTTGTACTTTGCATTTGTGATTTTTGCCATTGAAACAAGCTTGATGTTTTTTCCAATAAACAAGCTTGATGTTTTTTCCAATATCAATTATTACCTGCAATATC
>NBLH01000257.1 GCA_002084525.1 Bacteroidetes bacterium 4572_117
GGCTTAATCCTTTTATCAAAAGTTGGCCCCCTTGAGCTAAAATAAGCAATAGTTTCATCAGGGGCAACAGCACCAATACTTAAAACGCTATCAGCATCGGCAGGTGCCGAAATATACTTCCAATCAGAAAAACCCTCATTCCCAGCACTTGTTACCACCAATATGCCTTTACTTGCGGCTATATCAGCGGCGATACTGATCATTGTTGTGTTTCCATCCATGTCTGCATAAACATGGTCTTGATTATTGTCGTCGAAATCATTGTAACCCAACGAACTGTTAATCATGTCAACACCTAGGCTGTCAGCATATTCTGCGGCAACAACCCAGTTGTGTTCTTCAATAATATATTCAGAAGCGCCCTGCTCGGTACGCAGCAACAGGTATTTTGCTTTTGGTGCAGTGCCAACAAGTGCACCGGGTATATTACCGGCCATTGTCGATAATACTTTCATCCCGTGCGAAGATGCATCGTAAACTTCGGTATCGTTATCAACAAAATCATAAACACCAACAATTTGATTATTTTCACGGATACTATCAAATGCCGGTAATTCATCAACCTTAAAAAAGCCGGCATCCAAAACAGCTATCAACATACCCTCGCCCCTAAATCCTTCTTTGTGTAAGTGGTGGCCTTCTAACATCTCTATTTGCCTGAATGAATTACCATAAAAATAATAATCAGCAGAATCAAAATCATTGGTTTTTTCAGCTTTTATCGGAATCTGTAATTTATCGGTATCCATGTTTTTAACATAAGTTTTTTTATTTATACCAATAGATTTAACAAAAGGAATTTTATCAAGCGTATCAAGTAACAATGTATCTTTTGAATATACAGTCAATGAATTCATCCATTTTGAAACATTTACTATTTTTAAGCCCAATGCTTTTAATTCACCCAAATATACAGGATTTACCGGCAAATCATTTTCATTATATGGAATATTTTGTTTCAGCCGCCGTTGTATTGCCCTTTCAGATAAAAAAGCCCCGGGATTATCCAGAGAATATGGGGTATTATTTTTATCGGCAAGATTGATTAAATAATGATCAGGCGACACCTGGGCTGCTAAACTACTTATGACTACTGATAAAAGTATTGTTGCTAATAATCGTAATAATTTTTTCATGTGTCTATTTTTAAATTGTTTTTATTTACCACATTGCCTGTTCCGCTACTGCGGAAGAACATCCCAAATAGTCATTATCTTGGGTGGCAAAGCCTTTATCAATGGATGTTTCATGATGTTTTTTTATCTGTAAAATTATCAATAATTTAAACAATAACGATTGATTTAGGCCTATATTGTTACAAACTTGCTTAAGGCCACTTCTATTAATTACTTTTTTGCTGTAAATTAATTATTAGAGGTGGCCTTAATAGCTTAGGGTTTTTCAAAAACATTTGATTTATGTATAAAAGTGTTAGGCTCCCTATCGTTTTTAAACTATTAATGCCTATATTTACAATAATTAATTTCCGGTAATGAAATATGCGATAATTTCTGATATCCATGAGGACATAAAAAGCCTTGTTAAGGTGATTGGCCAAATTGAAACCATTGGTGCAGATAAATTGGTTTGCCTTGGCGATATCACTGGGTTTAGCGCATACCACAAATAAAGAAGCAGGTAGTAAAAACCTTAGGGAAACATGGAGTTATAAAGGTGAAATTTATGCCGTACTTAACGCTGCAAATATTGATTTTTTGAAACAGCTCCCTGAATATGTTATTGAAACAACTGTGGATTACCGGATTTTATTCAGCCATTTCCTGTTTCCTGATATTACAGGTTCAACTACTGTAATCCCTAGGAAAAAAAAAGCATTAAAACCGCATCTAAATTTCATGAAACATAAAACGTGTTTATATAGTTTTGTCGGCCATTCGCATATAAACGGTTTTGCTTTTTATTGGGGCTGCCGTATCCATTTCAGGGAGTTTGGATATAAACGTTTATCAAAAAAACAACAAATAATATTTGGTCCTGCCCTGGCCATCAATGAAGGAAGAAGCGGATATATGATTTTTGATACTAAAACCTTTGAATTATCGGTTATTAAAATTTAAAGCGATGAATAAATTTTGGTCTAAGTTTTCTTTTAGCATAATTGTACCATCTGTGCTCAGCATGATGCTTTTTGTTTTGGTCATTTTTCTAATTATTATTCCATATTTCGAAGAAAGTATACTGGAACGTAAAAAAGAAATGATAATGGAGTTGACAAACTCTGCATGGAGCATATTAAAAGAGATGGACCAAGAATTTCAGGACAGTTTAATGACATTGGAAGAGGCACAGGCTGAAGCTATTTTAATTGTTAAAAATTTAAAATATGGCAAAGAACATAAAGATTATTTTTGGATAACTGACATGCAACCGAAAATGATTATCCATCCGTACAGACCTGATATGAAAGGGGGAGATTTAAGTGATTATTCTGATCCTGATGGTAAAAAGTTATTTGTAGAATGTGTCAATATCGTAAAAAAACACGGCGAGGGTTATGTTGATTATATGTGGCAATATAAAGAAGACTCAACTCATATTGTACCTAAACTATCATACGTTAAGAGCTTTAAAAATTGGGGCTGGGTAATAGGTACCGGTATTTACATTGAAGATGTTAAAGAACAAACAGGTAAGTTGACTAGAAGGTTGCTTTTTATTTCATTAATAATTTCAAGCTTGGTTGGTTTAATACTATTGTACTTGGTACGCACAAGTTTTGCCATAGAGCGTAAGCGCCTGAATATCAGCGCAAAACTAAACAAATCATACGATAAATATAAAACCTTGGTGGAAGCTTCAACCGAGGGGATTGTAATGATTTTAAAAAATGAAAAAGCATTTTACAATTTGTTTATTGTTAATTTATTGGGATACACAGACGAGGAATTCTTAAAAATGAGTATTTACGATATATTGTACGAGAAAGAAAAATTCGCTGAAATATTGAATAACAACAAAGATGATATTAAACTCCCTAAAAACTTTGACACAGAACTAATCAAAAAAAACGGCGAATTGCACAAAGCTTTCGTATCAGTTTCAAGGATTAATTTTCATG
Organism: Bacteroidetes bacterium 4572_117; assembly: GCA_002084525.1. Taxonomy (GTDB): domain Bacteria; phylum Bacteroidota; class Bacteroidia; order Bacteroidales; family NBLH01; genus NBLH01. The sequence continues at coordinate 3,080 of NBLH01000257.1, forward strand.
GTGACAATGGTTTTATTTTAGCTGTTAAAAATATTGGTAAAAACAAAGAGGTTGAACAGGAACTGGATCAAAATATCGAAAAATTTAAAGCTATTACCAATAATATCGATATAGGTATTTTCAGGACCACCCTTGGGCGAAAGGGAAGAATTATCGAGCTAAATAAAACTGCCGCAGAAATAATTGGCTGCAAAATTTCTGACAATATTTATAATATCAATATTCTTGATCTACTCTATAGTTTTGAAGAAAAAAACGAATTAATCAATCAGCTAAACTTAAAGAAAAATATCAACAAACAAATCCTCAAAATTAAACGCCTTGACGGAACAGTTATTACAGCCTTAATTTCATTATTCCTGGTAACAGACGAAAAGGGCAAAGGGACTTTCTGCGACGGCATAATACAGGATGTAACATCGCAAAGAAAAATAGAAAAGGAAAAAGATAGTATTATTGAAGAATTGATGACATCTAGTATGTTTATGAACCAATCGATAAAAACATTGGCTTGTAAAATACCATCCTGCGATATCAATGCACCTACGTATTCTGCTGTAAACCTGATGGTTAAAAAACGTACAGAAGCTTTGTTGGTACATATAAACAAGGGAAACCCAATTGGGATTATAACCAACACAGACCTTGGTGAGCGGATTATTTCAAGGGGCATTGATCAGGAATTGCCCATTGCCAAGATTATGAGTTCACCACTAATATCTTTACCTGAAAGCGCCTTGTTGTTTGAAGCTTTATTGTTGATGAGGGAAAAAGCGGTGAACCATATTTGTGTGGAAAACCCTGATGGCGGTATTTCGAAAATAGTTAATATCAAGGATATTGCATATGCAAAATACCAGACCCACACATTATTGATGCAACGTATTAAAATTGCAGATTTTAGCGATGAATTAACAGATATTTTTAACTCGATACCGGTATTGCTCAAAACACTGATTGAGAGCGGGGCAAAAACCGACGTTATAACAAGAATTAACAGTAAATTTTCGGATGAAATATATAACCGCATATTAGAACTTACTTTTCAGGATTACGAAAAACCACCGGTTGATTTTGCATTTATTACCCTAGGGAGCGTTGGCAGGGGTGAGCAAACTTTTTTAACCGATCAGGATAATGCAATTATTTATAATGATGTAGATCCTGAAAAAGAAGATAATATAAAAGGGTATTTTCTTAAATTGGCCAAAATATTGAATAAAAAGCTTCATGATGTAGGTTATAACTACTGTAAAGGAGAGGTAATGGCAAGAAACCCAAAGTGGTGCATGTCTGTTTCAGATTGGAAAAAGCAATTCAAAAAATGGGTAGTAAAATCCAACCCAAAAGACCTTTTAGAAGTCAATATTTTCTTCGATATCAGAAATTCAGGGAAAGGTGTTGAATTGACCAAAATGTTACAAGATTATATTTATGAGCTGGTTAAAAACGAGAAGCTCTTTTTTTATCATTTGGCAACAAATGTTTTATCGATAAAACCGCCAATTACTTTTTTTGGTAATTTTATTGTTGAATCAACAAAAGAAAATAAATCGGTTTTTGATATCAAAAACGTTATAATGCTGATAACTAGTATTGCACGTTTGTATGCATTAAAAAACAATGTCAGGGAAACCAATACTTTAAGGCGCTTGAAAAAATTAAATGCCATGGGTGTACTTACCGATGACCAATACATTATGCTGACAAAAAACTTTAATTACCTGATGCTCATGCGATTAAATCATCAATTAGATGCAATAAATAAAAATAGGGATCCGAATAACTTAATAAACCCAAAGTCTTTATCAGGTTTGGAACGTACAACCTTGAAAAAAATATTTTCGCAATTATCAGATTTCCATACCAAAATAAGTTTAGATTTTAAGGGTAGCATGATGTAAACCTAGAACAGGGTGTTTTAAATAACAAAACCCGGTAAGTCAAACCGGGTTTTGATAATAAAACAAGTCATGTAAAAAAACTAATTGCTAAAACTAACCTGAAACATTGGTCGAGTCTGAATCATTCCAGTCGTTGTCATCATCATCCCACCAATCTTCATCGTCATAATCAAATTCTTCTGTTTCGCCATCAATGGTAATCGTGTATTTATTATTGCAAGTCCCATCGACGTAATCTACTATATATTCTTCGCTTTCACTAAAGGCTACAAACCAATTTTGATAAAATTATTATTTTTGCAAAACAATAATTTTCTCTGACAAGTTTTGAGAATAAATACAAGGATGATATATTCGGCAGATTAGAGGGTTTTGACCGTGTAATTTACAGAGGATATTTACAAAGTTTTTTTACAACAAAT
>NBLH01000258.1 GCA_002084525.1 Bacteroidetes bacterium 4572_117
AAAAAACTAAAACTTAATAAAGTAAGGCTTTCATTAATTTGGTTTATTATTTCTGTTGTTTACTATTTGGTGTTGCTAATCCCTTTGTCGCAGTTTATAAAAATATTTTTAGGGATACAGGAGCAAACTTCTTTTTCATATTATTTAGATATTATTTCAGGTATTAGATTTGAAGTTTTCTCAACATCAATAATTACAACACTTTATTTAATACAACACCTAACAACAATTTCTTTACAAAAACACAAAAGCAGACTTGAAATAACCGTTAAAGAAAGAACAAAAGAGCTTATTGATACAAATGAGGAGTTAAACGCAACAAACAATGAACTATCGGTTACATTAAAAAAACTGAAAAAAACTCAACAAAATCTAATACTATCTGAAAAATTGTCTTCGTTAGGGATGTTTGCAACAGGAATTGCTCATGAAATAAATAACCCATTAAATTATATACAAGGGGGGATTTTAGCAATAGAGAAACATTTTAAAGGGAAATTGGAGAAAAAAGACAAAAAAATAGACATTTCTATAAATGCCATTAAAATTGGGGTAGAAAAAGCCTCAAAAATTGTTAAAAGCCTTAATCATTTCAATAAAAATGACGATTCAGTTAATAATAAATGTGATTTGCACTTAATTATAGATAATTGTTTGCTAATACTTGATACCCGATTAAAAAGCAAGGCTGAAATAAAAAAAACATATACAAATGCAGATTTTATCCTATTTGGCAATGAAGGGAAATTACATCAGGCAATTATTAATATATTAACCAATGCAGAACAAGCAATTGAAAAAAACGGAATAATTAATATAAAAACTGAAAAAGAAAATCACCATGTTAAAATTTTAATATCTGATACCGGTTGTGGAATAGGCGAAGATGCTGTATCAAAAGTTTTTGATCCTTTTTTTACAACAAAACCAGCAGGAGAAGGTGCAGGCTTAGGTTTATCAATAACAAATAGTATTATTCAGGAACATAATGGAACTTTTACATTAAAAACAAAACAAGGAAAAGGAACCACATTTACAATTAAACTGCCGGTTAAGATACTGGGAAAATAAATATGGTTGAATATCAATTATTTACTTTAATTTTGAACATATGGAAAAAGATACACATATAGTTTATGTTGATGATGAGTTGATAAATTTACAAGTATTCGAAATTAATTTTGAAGATAAATACAGAATAAGCACTTTTTCATCAGGAAAAGAGGCATTAGAATTTTTAGATAACAGTATAGATATAAAAATTGTTATCAGCGATATGAAAATGCCCAAAATGAACGGGATTGAATTTATAAAAAAAGCAAAAAAGAAATATCCGGAAATTACATTTTATATACTAACAGGCTTTGATATTAACGATGAAATATCGGGTGCTTTAAATGAGAAACTAATAGATCAATATTTTAGGAAACCTTTCGATGTAAAAAAAATTGAAAGTACAATTGAAGAAAAACTGAAACAGTAAAATAAGAAACATGCCAAAGCATATCTTAATTTCTACACTTTTATTAGTAGTATTTATTAAAAGTACTGCACAAAACCCATTTCCCGAAAAAACCCGTGTGTTTGATGATAAAACACTTTTGCGCATGGATATTTCTATTGAGGCAGATTCTTTATCGCAAATTTATCAGGACGTTGAATCTGACCATGAATATCCGGCTGATTTTGTTTTTAGCAGGAATGATGAAACAGACACGTTAAAAGATATTGGTTTTCGCCTTCGTGGAAACACTTCGAGGCATTCACAAAAAAAATCTTTTAAAATAGCGGTCAATTCATTTGAAAAAGGTCGCAACTTCCTTGGGCTAGAAAAATTAAATATCAATGGAGAGCATAACGATCCTTCTATAATCCGGTCGAAGCTTAGTTGGGATATTTTTAAGAAATTTGAAGTTATTGGATCGCGCACAGCCCATGTTAAAATGTATATCAATAATGAGTACTACGGTTTATACATCCATATTGAACATATTGATGGTCAGTTTGTTGAGCTGCGATATGGCAGCCAAAGCGGTAATCTGTATAAATGCACATGGCCAGCTGATTTAAATTACATAAGCGATAATCCTGATGATTATAAACCAGAAAATGGACCAAACTATGAGTTAAAAACCAATGAAGATGCAAATGACTATTCAGACCTGACAAACTTTATTGATGTATTAAACAATAGCCCTGAAGATGATTTACCTGCTGAAATAGAAAAAATTTTCAATGTAAATAACTACTTGAAATATCTTGCTGTTGAGTATTTTATTGGTCATTGGGATGGATATTCGTACAATAAAAATAATTTTTATCTTTATAATAACCCAATTACATCTAAATTTGAGTTTATCCCTTACGATTTAGACAATACTTTTGGTATCGATTGGTTTGGCATAGATTGGTCAACACATAACATTTATTCATGGTCGCATCCTTCTGAACAAAGGCCGTTAACCCAAAAAATACTGGCAAATCAAACATATCGCGACAGGTTTTCGTATTACATGAACCAATTATTAGATTCAGTTGTACATCCTGACACACTTTTCCCAATTATTGATGCACAAAAATTACTTATAGAACAAGCCGCCTACGACGATACATACCGTGCCCTTGATTATGGCTGGAACAACAACGACTTTGATGATTCTTACATACACGGGTTAAGTTCTAACCATGTCCCAATAGGGCTAAAGCAGTATATTACAGCCCGTTACAATTCTGCTAAATCGCAGTTGATATTAAATAACATAGCACCAATTATCAGCAAGATTTCAAATAATAAGCCAATAATTAATCAGGATATTAATATAAGTTGCTCTATTGAGGATGAAGAAAACGTACCAACGGTAAAACTCTACTATAAAATTGATGGTGGAAGCGAACAAAATACCGACATGCAAGCTTCAGAAACGGGAAAAGTCAATAATATTGGTGGTTTGGGCTATGAATGTAGCATTAGTGGCATTGCAGAAAGAGCTAAGCTTGAATACTACATTTTGGCAAGCGATAATTTATCGGTAAGCACCCGCGACCCAATAAGCGGGTATTATGAAATTAACATTTCCGATACTGAAAACCCGGAACTTTATATTAACGAATTTATGGCCAGTAACGATGAAGCCGTTCAGGATAATGTTGGGGGTTACCCAGATTGGCTTGAGATTTACAATGCCGGGGAAACTCCCGTTTATCTGGGCAACAAATTTTTAAGCGATGATACAGGGCGGTATCCTGACGGAACAGGCGATTTTGTGGTAATGGGTTCGCCTTCGCCGGGAACTTCGAATATCAATACAGGAATTACGGAAAATACATTTACAAACATAAAGTTTAGATATTACCCAAATCCGTTTTACTCTCAATTACACATAAAACCGGTATCTGGCATAACAGGTAAAATTAAAATAGAACTGATAAGTGTATCTGGTTTAAGTATACACACTGAAACACAGAGTGTTTTGCACGGAGATGAAATAATTTTAAATTTAACCAAATTAACAAAAGGGAGTTACTTTATTAGGTTAACCGATAATAAAAATAACATTTTGAGTGTTAAAAAATTAATAAAACAATAGCTTTTGTTTTAATACTGATTGGGCATTTTTTGTTTCCAATATTAAAAACTGTTGTTTTGGCAAGTTTTGAAAATAATTTCTAACTATTAGATTATAATACATTCTTTATTCCAGAAATTATTTTTACCTTTACATGAAATAAAACTAAGCAAACAATAATTTTTTATTAAACTAGGGTAACAGCTCATTTTAATGCTTTAGATAAGAACTTTCTTAGCATTATTGAATTGTTGTATACAAAGAATAAAGGGGAATGAGGACACTTATTATTGATGACGAACCCGATGCAATTGATGCTTTAAGAATTATTATTGAAGAATTATTACCGGAACTTGAAATTATTGGTTCTTATTCAAATTCAACTGAAGCTTTAGAAGATATTCCGCAACTAAACCCAGGGTTAGTTCTGCTTGATATTAATATGCCGGGACTTAATGGTTTTGAGCTGCTTGAATCTCTTAAAGATAGAAATTTTAAAACAATTTTTATAACTGCTTACGATGATTATGCCATTAAAGCTTTTAAATATAGTGCCGTAGACTATATTTTAAAACCCATTGATATTGATGAACTTGTTTCAGCTGTTAAAAGGTCAATTAGCCCTAATAAGGGTCCAGGTGAAAGTGATGAGCTTAAGTACAAAAAACTTTTTGAAATAATAAAAGGCAATCAATCAGAGAAACTGGTGATTACCACTTACGATGGCACATATTATATTGACCCTCAAGATGTTATATATGTTCAGGCAGACAGTAATTACTCATCGTTTATATTTAATAATGCCAAAGAGTTGTTTGTGGCAAAAGGCTTAAAAGATTTTGCAGATCTTTTACCCTCTACTTATTTTTTCCGATCCCATCATTCTTTTCTTATCAACCTGAACTTTGTTAGAAGATATATGCGTAATGAAGGTGGTAGCATTGAAATGGTTAATGGTGCTCAAATTCCATTAGCGCGAAGGAAAAAAAATGAATTTTATGATTTAATGAAAAAATTAATTAAAAACGGATGAAGAGCAATAAATTGTTAAAATACTTGTTGATAGCTGCAGTTATACTAATTGTGTTAGCAATTATAGGTAAAAAAGCTGGTTGGTTTGGTAAAGAAAAGGCTGTTAAAGTTAGTACTGAACTTGTCCAAAAACGAACAATTATCGAAATTATTACTGCTAATGGTAAAATACAACCCGAAACAGAGGTTAAATTAAGCCCTGAAGTATCCGGCGAAATTGTTTCACTAAATGTAGTTGAAGGTCAGGAAGTTAAAGCTGGTGACTTATTGCTTAAAATTAATCCTGAAATTTATTTGTCGGGCATTGCCAGAATGGAAGCAAGCCTAAATTCATCAAAATCGAATATGGCCAATTCAAAGGCACGTTTGGCACAAACCAAGGCCCAATTTACTAATGCTGAATTATCGTACAAAAGGAACAAAAAACTTTGGGAAGATAAAGCCATTTCAGATTCAGAATTTGAAACTGCCCAATCAAACTATGAAGTTGCCAAGGCTGATGTTGATGCAGCCAAAGAAAGCGTTAACGCTGCAAAATACAATGTTATGAGTACCGAAGCTTCTTTAAGGGAGGCGCGTGAAAACCTTGCCAAAACAACTATTTACGCACCCATGTCAGGAACGGTTTCAAGGCTTAATGTAGAGCTAGGTGAGCGTGTTTTAGGCACAATACAAATGGCTGGTACTGAGCTATTAAGGATTGCAAACCTTAACCTAATGGAGGTTCAGGTAAATGTTAACGAAAACGATATTGTACGTGTTGATAAAGGAGATACTGCCATTATAGAGGTTGATGCTTATCTGGGGAAAAAGTTTACCGGAGTGGTTACAGAAATAGCAAATTCAGCTTCAGTGGCAGGTACCGGTACAGACCAGGTTACAAATTTTGAAGTGAAAATTTTAATACTTAAAGACTCGTACAAAGAGCTTATTCCTGATAACAAAGAAAACTATCACCCTTTCAGACCTGGAATGTCGGCAACTACCGATATCCAAACAAATACAAAATATGGTATTTTAAGTATACCTATTCAGGCTGTAACTACCCGAAAAGACACAACAGGTGTTGCTGACAAAAAAAATACTGGTTTGCAAAAAAAGGAAGATGTTGAAAAGGAAGAGGACAAACAGGAGAAAAAGGAAGAAAAACCTTTAATTGTAGTTTTTGAGCTTGTTGATGGAAAAGCCAAATTAGTTGAAGTAGAAACAGGTATACAAGATGACAACTACATTGAAATAATTACTGGTTTAAAAGATAGCAGTGATGTAATTACTGCGCCATACAGCGTTATTTCAAAAAAGTTAAAAAAGGATATGTTAGTTGAAAAAGTAGATAAGGATAAACTGTTTAAATCTGAAAAAGAATAAGCCGTGAGATCATAAAACATAGCGCAACTTCGCTACAAACAAAAATAAGAATGCGGATAACACAAATTTTAACAGATTTATACAAATTTGATTATTTGAAACATACTGATATTCTACAAATTCCGCTAAGCTTTAGCTTTGTTTGTTAGCAAAGTTTACCTATAATCAATAGTTCGTCAAGTGCCTGTAATTCTTTAATTACCTGGTGTTTAAAGAGCATAAATACTTATATTATTTTTCAGCATATTTATTGGTAACTATATCAATAATATCTTTTAGCTTCTTCAAATTTAGAGGTTTTAAAATTGCATGGTCAAAGTTTGAAAAATCAACTGTTGGGTTGTTCCTAAAATCAATTGCTGTTTGTGCTATAATCGGAATATTGCTATCTATTTCTTTAATTTTCTTTGCCGCCATACAACCGTCCATTATTGGCATTACAATATCCATAAGTATCAAACAAAAAGATTTGCCAGAATTTTTCACTAAATCAACGGCTTCCTTGCCATTTACAACAATACAAACATTAAAATTATAGCTTTTTAAATATTCTGATAAAATCTCATTACAAATCTCATTATCTTCAACAATAAGTATATTTTCGGAATTTAAATTTGAATTACACATTGCTGAAAAATAAGATTTATCACACTGCTAATGTATATGCTAATTTTCACTTAACCAAATTTTCCTATAACTGCCAGGGTTTAATTTAATCAACCCATAATTGCCCTAGCTAAACCAAACGTACATGTAACGGGCTGTGTGCTAAACACTTACAGTAACCCATTACATATTATCTAATACAATTGCAAGCCTAAAAAGCTGTTGTGAAACATTTATTTATCATCAATTAACAACAATCCATTATCTTTTTTAAAACTTGCACCATTTGGTCCTATGCCAACTGTATACTCTTTGATTAAAGTACCATCAGGTTTATATCTGTACATTTTACCATTATCAGTATACGACGTTGCTTCTGTTGCAAAAATATTCCCGGTTTTGTATACCTTAAAACCATAAAAGTATTTCGAAATTAATGAATTTGTCAGTGCTTAGTTCTAGGTTTTTAGGGTGCTCGTTTTGCGACAAAATAACTGATTGCCCCACTTCATCGGTTGTTGTATTAATTTTAATTAGTTTTGCGGCGGTATGGTCAATAGGTACCCAGTTTGCGTCAAAAATTGTTTTACCGCTACACAAAACCCACAAATTATCATTATTATCAACTAATAAATCTGTTGGGTTGTCTCCATCTAATGTTATGGTTTTCAGAATATTATCGTTTTCAGTATCTACAACACTTATAGTATTATCTTCAGTAAACCCACCACTATTTGCAACATATAGTTTATCAGAAATAATTGCCATATTTTCGGGGCCGTTGCCAACATTAATTGATTTTGTAACTGTATTTATCGTTAAATCAATAACTTTAACCTGTCCACCGTCGCCCCAAGCACTTGCATAGGCTTTTTGGGCATTTAATGCTTTAAGGTACCTTACGCCTGCAACATTATCAATTACACCAATTTCTGTAAAATCTTCAGCATTTGCAATTTCAATTTTATTTGATGCGTTAACACAAATATATGCTTTGTCATCAACAAATGTTAACGATTGTACAATATCGCCCAAAGTCCGGCCATTAGCTTTTTCAAAAATGTAATTCGAAACAGTATCACCCTGCACACTGTAAAAAGATACCGAACCGTTACCTTGCTGAAAAGCACCTTCGTTGGTAATAAAAACACCATCGGCATATTTTCCTTTTGGTGTGTTTTCTACCTGTTCGCACGATTGAAATACTACTGCTGCAATCATAATCAGCACACTTATTAAACTAATTTTTTTCATTTTTTCCTGTTTTAACTTTAATTATTAAATTTATTGATATTATTACTTTTTAATCTGTCCTTAATCATTGGTCATTGTCATTGGCCATTAGTTATTGGTCATTCATTAGTAATTGGTTATTAGCCTGTTGATAACAATGACTAATCAACAAATGACGATCAACCCAAAATATCATACATAACATGGCACTAGTGTCAAGTCAAATTAAACCTAGCAGGTTTGAATTAATTATTGTCTTACATCCCATATATTGTTAATCTTCAAATATGCACTTGTATTTATTTTTTTAAAACTTAGATTGTACCTAATATCTAAATTACCAATTAAATATGCTTTAATTTCTTTTAAATTTGCTGCACCGGTATACCTTTTGCCAACATAATTTTGAAAATAACTGACTGATAAACTTTTATATTTTGCCGCCACTTTCGTATTTAATTTATGATAAGGGATATATGGGAGCTGATTATGCAAAATATTTTCAGTCTCATTATCGGCGATTTTTTCAACTGTTGATTTTGTATACGAGTAGGCCAATTTAGAATTAATTTGCAAAGTTCCCACATTAACTACACTGCTGATATTCAACTCAATACCTCTAGCTAAGTTTTCTTTTAAATTAACCGGCATCCAGCTACTACCAAATGGCTGCCATAAAATTAAATTTTTAATATAATTCCCAAATAGATTTATTTCAATACCTAAAAGTTGTTTTTCTTTAAAAGGGAAATATGCAAAACCCAAATCTGTAGCATAAGCTTTTTCGGGTAGCAAATCAGGGTTTCCTTTTGCAAAACCATCAAGCCAGTATAAATCGTTAAATGTAGGTGTCCTAAAATTCTTCGAAATACTTACCTTACCCTTAATTTTTTTTGAAAAGATAAAATCACTACCAATTGAAAGGTTTGGTTCAATAAACTTATTATTAAAATACTCCTGACGAAAACTTGAAACAACAACTATTTTATTACCCCCTGTTTTATACTTATACGATAAATAAAATGCGAGATTATTCAGTTTTTTTGTTCCAGAAAAATTTTCTGATTTGCCCTTTGTGAAACTGTTGTTAAGCCCTAAATTTACGCTATTCGATTTACTTATATTAACTTTGGTTTCAAGTTCGTTTATCCACCTTTGCGAAGCATGAACAACATCTATATCCACCTCATTATTAATATAATGCACGCTTTTCAGGAAAAAACCGCTTTTAAAATACAAATCAATTTTGTTAATGTTTTTATAAAATTTAACCGCTGCTTTGTGCCCTTTATCTTCCTGATGGGCAGTTCCTGCGCTTAATATCATATTATATGGTACCTGGCTAAAAGTTTGCTGAAACCAATAATGTGTGCTCAATAAACTATAATCAGAAAACCGCACAAAATTTTCTTGTAATAAAGCAAAACTTTCAATTGCTGAATTTTTATTTGTTTCCTTGGGTTTACCAAATTTCTCGGTATTTAAAAAAGGGAAATCATTTTGTGCAGTTTTGTAAAAAGTCTTTAAGCTACTATTGAGTTTTTTATTTGAAAACGATAGATTCAAACCTGCATCGTATTTGTTAAAACTACCATAAGCTGAATTTACACCAATATTAAACCCTTTATTAAAACTGGCCTTATTATTAAGATGTATTACACCACCTATGGCAGCACTCCCGAACAAAGAACTTGAACCACCGTATTGTACCGAAACGTTATCAATAAAGCCGCTTGGGATTAAGCTCAAGCCTAAACCAGAGGTTAACGGGTCCTGAATACTAAAACCGTTCCATAAAACCGCAATGTGGTTAGAGTTCGTCCCCCTTATTGATGCCGAAGCAATACCACTTGCCCCGTAAGTCCGAATTGCTATTGATGTTGTGTTTTCCAAAATAGTGGCAAGCATATCATTCCTGAAAACTATTTTATCTAAGCTACCAATATGCTCAACCCTATTTCCTGAAACAAAATTTTGCAACCTGTTTGAAACAACATTAACTGATTTAATTTGCAAAGTGTCAGTAATATACGGTTGTGCTTTAACATTAAAGCCAAGTATTATAAAAAAAATAAATACAAATAAATGTTTCATAATTTACAAATATTGCAGTTACTAATTTTTAATTACAAATTACTTTGGATGTAATCCATTTTTACAAACAAGCATACATTTACCAGTCTAAATCCGTAATCAAAAAAACTATGAAAGCTCAGAAAAAACAATAGCAGACAAAAAATGAAAGTGCCTGATTTTCGCTCTTATCCCGAAAGCAATAATTAAAAATTTTGGCAGGTCTTCTGGCTTGTCCGACTTTTTGAGGCCTTCCCTTCAAGTAAATAATTGAAAGTGGCAACGGGTATTTCAAAAAGTAATTAACGAACTTACAGCTGCGGGTACAGCTCCGAATTTTAATCGGATTCCCTATTATCCAAAACTGGTGTCAACCGGTTGCGGAACCAAATTTTGCTACAAATGTATAAAAATTATTGAAATAAAATTATTTTTTACTAGCTTAAACAGGGCAATCGCTTTTAAAAGATTGTTTGAATAAATTAATTTTGAATTTAATCTTTTTTTGTTAATGAATAATTGAACTTACTTGCCAAACTATTATTAAAATTGTTTTGTAACTGAATTAAAACTTGCTTTAAATATTGTTCATGATTATCAGTATTCGATAAAACATAATTATCAGCTAAAAACTCATGTTGGGCAACCAGTTCTTTTTTAAGTAAATACATGAATGGGTTTATCCACAGAAGGGCAGAAGAAATTTGTAAAATGAATAAATCAATGGTGTGCAATTGCCTGGCATGTACTTTTTCGTGTTCAATAATCAGACTATCGACACCGGGGAATTTTTCAACAAAAATGTAATTTAAAAATGAAAAGGGTGATTTAATAGTTTTGTTTACAACAATTGTAAAACGATCTTTTTTTATTTTATCATAGGCATA
>NBLH01000259.1 GCA_002084525.1 Bacteroidetes bacterium 4572_117
TGTATTTAACATAAAGCTAAAGATAATAAAAATATTTATCGATTTTATTTTATTTCATATTATCACTTTATACAAAAATGCTTTAACGGCCTCTTATTTAGCTGACAAAAAAATAAACAACTAATTACTAATGCACCATTTAAATTGCTTATAAATTTTCCAATATAAAATTGGTCATCATTGTATAAAGGTGTAACCTTGTATTACCACCATAAATACCATGATTCCTGTTTGTATAATAAAATTGCTGAAATTGTTTGTTTGCTTGCACCAATGCTTCTGAAATTTCAGCCGAATTTTGTAAATGTACGTTATCGTCCCCCATTCCATGTACCAGTAATAGCTTCCCTTTTAATTTTTCAACATGGTTTATTGGTGAATTATCATCGTAGCCGCTTGGGTTTTCTTGTGGCGTACGCATAAACCTCTCGGTATAAATATTATCGTAATACCGCCAGTTTGTAACCGGGGCAACAGCTATACCCGCCTTAAAATAATCGGCTCCTTTTGTCATTGCCAGCAGGGTTTCAAACCCCCCGTAACTCCAACCCCAAATACCAACACGTTTTGCATCAACATAAGCTAAAGTCCCTAAATACTTGGCTGTCTCTATTTGATCAATCGTCTCATACTTACCTAGTTGAAGGTATGTCATCTTTCTAAATTCCTCGCCACGCCCTCCGGTCCCACGTCCATCAACACATACAACTAAATAGCCTTTTTGTGTCAATAGCATATGCCAGTCAAAGGCCCATTTGTTGGTTGCAGACTGCGAATCGGGCCCTGAATATTGGTACATTAGAACAGGATATTTTTTATTCTTGTCAAAATCAGCCGGCTTAACCATATATCCATTCAGTTCAACACCTTCGGTAGTTTTAAATTTAAAAAACTCTTTGTTTACCCCTCCGTACTCTTTCACCTTTTCGCTTAAGGCTTTATTGTCTTCAAGCACACGGATCAACTTTCCTTTGGCATTATGCAATGTAACATAAGTTGGCTGGCTGATACTTGAAAAATTGTTAATAAAATATTTGTAGCCGCTGCTAAACGATGCCCTGTTGGTTCCCTCTTGAGTAGTTATTTTTTTCTTTTTTCCTTTTATATTAACTGAATATAGCTGTCGGGTTAATGGCGATTCTTCAGCTGAGGTGTAGTAACATATTTTTTTATTATCATCGAAACCAATAAAACTTGTTACGTCCCAATTTCCTTTTGTAAGTTGTTTTACTAAAGTACCATCTGTTTTGTATAAATAAATATGGCGGTAACCATCCCTTTCACTGGTAATTATAAAATGTTTGCCGTCTTTCAAAAATGTCAGGTCGTCATAAGTCTCGTCGCCAATGTAATATTTGTTATTATCGGTATAAATTGTATTCGTATTACCAGTTCCTGCATCTGCAAAAAGCACTTCCAATCTGTTTTGCAAACGATTTAATCTAATGATACCCAATCTGTTATCACTTTTTGTCCATCTAATACGCGGGATGTAAATATCGGTTTCTGAACCAATGTCAGCCTTTATTGTTTCGGCAGTTTGAACATCGTAAATATGAACAGAAACTACTGAATTTGCATCGCCTGCCTTGGGGTATTTCCATTGGCGGTGTTCCGGGTACAAAACATTATTTTCAAGCTTGGGCGACATGCCGGCAAACATAGTCATATCAAAAGTTTCTACTTTTGACTCGTCAAACCTGACATAAGCTATCTTTTTTCCATCGGGCGACCAATAAAATGCCTGGTTAAAGCCAAATTCTTCTTCGTAAACCCAATCAGGTGCACCATTAATAATTTTATTTTTTGCGCCATCAACAGTAACGGCTGTTTCTTCACCCGACAAAAAATCCTTTACATAAATATTATTCTCATATACAAAAGCCACTTTAGAACCATCAGGCGAAATTGTTGCCAATTGTTGCTTATCTTTATCAGAAATATTCAATAATTTCTTTGTAGAAATATCCCAAATATAGAACTTTGCCGTATACGAATGTCTGTAAATATCTTTTACATCTGTTTCTAAAAGTATTTTTGTTTCATCACCATTAAAATGGTAATCGGAAACATAAGGAATCTGTAACGATTTTATTTTAAGCAATGTATCAACCACATCACCTGTTTTGTAACTATGTTTTATTATTAATTGTTTCCTTTTATCAAATGTTGTGTAATTTAACCCATCGTTCATTGAACGTAACCCATATACTGACTTTTGGTAAAACGAATAATATTTCCATAAGTCTTCAACAGTAATGGTTTTATAGCTTTGTTGTGCAAAACTTGAGTTTACCACAAAAAAACTTAGCAAGAATAACAATAATATTTTTCTCATATCAAGTAATATTTATAATTTAGATATTTATTTTAATTGTTTCCAAAATTAGATAAATTTTACATTTTTTTTATAAACCTAAGGTTAAAAATATAAATTATGATATCAAAAGTAGAAGATAGGTTTATTCGTTATGCGAAAATAGACACCAAATCAGATCCAGAATCAGAAACTTGCCCAAGTACCAAAAAGCAACTTCACTTGGCTAAAGAGTTGGTTAAAGAATTAAATGGTTTTGGGCTTCAAAACATTTCACTTGACAAAAATGGATATGTTATGGCCACTTTACCTGCAAATACCGACAGGGAAATTCCGGTAATAGGTTTTATTGCGCACATGGATACGGCACCTGACATTTCAGGGAAAGGGGTTGAGCCTAAATTAGTTGAAAACTACGATGGAAAAGACATTGTGCTTAACGCTAAAAAAAACATCATACTTTCGCCTAAAGATTTCCCGGAGCTGACAAATTATATAGGCCAGGATTTGTTAACCACAGATGGGACAACCTTACTTGGTGCCGATGATAAAGCAGGGATTGCTGAAATAATGTCAGCTATTGAATATCTGGTTGAAAACCCTGAAATTCCACACGGAACCATTAAAATTGGTTTTACGCCCGATGAAGAAATTGGACGCGGGGCCGACCATTTTGATGTGGAAAAATTTGGGGCAAATTTTGCGTATACCATGGATGGTGGCGAAATTGGGGAACTTGAATATGAAAACTTTAACGCTTCGATGGCGAAAATCACTATCCAAGGCAGAAATGTCCATCCGGGAACGGCAAAAAACCAAATGATTAACTCATTAATGATAGGCATGGAATTAAACGCCTTGTTGCCGGTTAATGAACGACCTGAATATACCGAAAACTATGAAGGTTTTTTCATGCTTATGAGTTTTAAAGGTACTGTTGAAGAAACATCTATGATGTATATTATTCGGGACCATGATATGGATAAATTTAAAAATAAAAACGAAATTATTCAGAAAGCAGTTGAGTACATGAACACCAAATATGGTGCGGACACCATTAAAATGGATCTTAAAGACCAATATTACAACATGAAAGAAAAAGTTGAACCTGTTAAACACATTGTCGACAGGGTTGAAAAAGCAATGATAGAAGTTGGGGTTGAACCAAAAATAAAAGCGATACGTGGCGGGACAGATGGATCAAGGCTTTCGTATATGGGGCTGCCATGCCCAAATATTTTTGCCGGGGGGCACAACTTTCATGGCAGATATGAATATATACCAATCCAATCAATGGAAAAAGCTGTTAAAGTACTATTAAAACTTATTGAAAACTATGCAAAAGGCTAGCAAGCCCAAATAACAAAGCTGGAGTTTAGAATAATTGCGATAGTTGATTTCCTTTTATCCTATATACACAGCCATAGATTCTTAGGATTATAAAAAACATTTTTAATTATTATCACAGAAAAATAAGCATAGTTTTGTTTTTCTGTGAGTTTGTGGCAAAAACAATTGCACTTTGCAAAAGCAGTTGATATTTTTTTGAGTGCAAAGCACAATATTACAGGCTTTATCTTTTTTACTTACTAATATTCAGCCACATAAAGCTCCTTTTAATTTATCAGTCCATGAACATTCCAGTTTAACTTCGCTTCCTTTTCAATCGACTGTAAAAAATCTTGTTTCCATTTATCTTTTTCTTGTAAATAGTGTTTATAAGAAAACTACTTTTTTTCTGGAAAAATGGTTTTATCAAACCCCACAAAAAAAAGGCACACATAATTTTTTAAACAAAATAGCCGAACGTTACATGGATATGCCTTTCTTTTTGTTCTTATTTGCCTCTTTTTCAGTAAAATACGGTACAAAAAGACATAGCTCTCCCTTTGTGGTATAACCAACAATTTGTCAACTAAGCTACCTGTCTAAATATAAGCCTATTACGTTTTAACTTTTCCCGTTCCTTGTCTAACAGGTATTTGTCCATTTTCTTTAAATTGTAGGCACATACCCCTAAGCCAATAAAACCCACATAACGCCCTATACCCCTGCCAGGACATCTATCTAATCCCCAGTGTCCTAGTTCATTGATATTTGACGCTACTGTGCTGTGTAAATTCTTGTATTTTTTAAAAACCCTGCTTTGTTCTTCTTCTTCTTGTTCTGCCTTGTTCTTTTTACCTAATTTTGGCATTATTGCTTTATCTACAGCTAATTGGAGTATTGGTTTATTTTCCCTGTTCCAGTAGCCTTTATCAAAACTCCACACATCTGCTTTGTGTTTTGCCAATATCCTGTCAGCAAGGGACAATATCCCTATCGTCTTTCGTTAAACGCATAACAAAACTAAAAAAATCCGTCTTCGTTTTTTTATACCATAAAGATGTCCCCCCAGATAATAATACTTCAGAAATAGCTGTCCGTAACATTAAAGTAAAGCAAAAGATTTCAGGTCAGTTCAAATCCCCAGAAGGTACTAAACGTTTTGCGATTATCAGGTCAATTATAGATACTTTGACAAAAAACAACCTTAATGTTTTGGGGGCTTTGAACACATTTGTTAATTTTGAAGTTCAGGCAACTGGATAGTTACAAATTAAGGAAGTAACCCGTAAAACATTGCCAATGTCTTTAAGCATGCGTTTATACAAACTAGAAGGCATTACAAGAGATTGGATAAACTATTACAGGTTTGCCAACATTGTGGCGAAACTAAGAGACATGGACACGTAACCGCTTACGATATTGTATTTGGAAGCATTGGAAAAAGCCCAATAAACGAATGAGGGGTTTTATTCGTCTTGGAGTGCCAAAAGGCCAGGTTTATGCTTGGTCCTGCTCCCGCATGGGTGGTTGGGCAACGGCGAAGCCCTCACGAATACCATTTAAATTAATAAATAAAAATGAGTAATAGCTCAAAGTCCAATGATGAGGACAACTGTAACAATAAAGCGGTTACAATTAAAGGGCTATGTTTCATTTTTGCATCAACTATCCAAATCCCGAAAGGTTATGCCAGAGGAGCAACCCAAATCACCTTTTATCCGGTGAACCGCCGTATACGAGAACCGTACGTACGGTGGTGTGAGAGGCACACTGGCTACCATTCGGTTGTCAACCGTCTACTCGATTGTGCACATCTTCATTAAACCGTTTGTTTTATATAATAATTGCAAAAAATATGTCTTTTTAATAAGTTTCAAAATTATTATCAAATTTGTCTTTGTTTGATAAAATCATATTAAATCCGTTGTTTTTAGGTTCAGAAATTTCTTGTTTTGTCTATTTTCTTGTTTAATAATCACTTTTTCGTTTTGTAAAATACCTATTTTAAACGCCGAAATCAATTCTTTTAACTGCTCGGCTTGTGCTGATAATTCTTCCGCAGATGATGCCATTTCTTCTGCTGATGCTGAATTTTCGTTTGTTATTTCTGTAAGTTGTTGAATTGAAATATTTATATTTTCAACTCCGCTTTGCTGTTCTTTTCCTGCTGAAACTATGTTATTTACAAGTTCAGCACTCTTAATTATTTCAGGAATTGCTGTTTCTAATTTTTCGCCTGCAATTTTCGAAATATCTTGTCCGCTTTTTGATAATTCAGTTATTTTATCTGATGCAATTTTTGTTTTTTCGGCAAGTTTTCTGACTTCTTGTGCAACAACTGCAAAACCTTTTCCTGCTTTACCCGCACTTGCTGCTTCAATTGAAGCATTTAAGGATAACAAATTTGTTTGAAATGCAATATCCGTAATTAATGATATTTTTTCGCTTATTTCAGAAACAGATTTTATAGTTTGCACAAAAAACATATTGCTTTGTTCCATCTCATTTGCAGACTTTTGAGAACTTTGACTTGTTATTTCTGCTTTTTCTGTATTTGAGCTTATTGTGGCTGACATTTGTTCCATTGAAGCAGAAATTTCTTCTGTTGTTGCAGCTTGTTCATTTGCTCTTTAAGCGATATGTTGCGAGATTGATGATAACTGAACTCCTGCATCAAGAACTGACACAGAACTGGTTTGTATTGAATCTATTAAGTTTCTAATTGAAAAAATATATTTGTTGTATTTTTCGGAAATTTCCCCAAATTCATCTTCGCTATCCTTTGTCGAATTTTCTGAAATGTCATTCTCTACAAGTTTTTCAAATAAATGTTTTATATTGTCTGTCGATTTTCCAATCCACATAGATAGTGTTACAGAGTTTGTTCCAGCGACAACAATCGCAATAATTACAAAAATAGCAAACCAAATCCAAAAAGCATTCATTTCAATACTTTGAATATTTATTAAGAGTATTAATGTATAGTCTTCATCAACAGGTTTAAAACTTATAACATTCTGATTTCTATTGTCATATATGTGTTTTGTGTTATTGAAGTTTGTTTTTATAAGTTTATCAATATTATCTGTTTTTGTTGTGAATATGTTTGTCGGTTGTTTGAAATTTGATAAAATATTTCCGTTTTTATCAGCCAATACTATACATTCGTTAGTTGGAATGTTCAAATTTTTAATTTTATCAAAAAGAATATTATTATTGGTAGTATCTTCTTGGGCAAAAATTGTTTGAGAAATAATATTTAATTTTTCGTATCCACTTTTTTGAATTTCGTCAATTGTTTTATTAACACCTGTATAATAACCAAAAAGTCCTATCCATACAGCAACAGCAATAATTGAAAAACCAAAAACAAATAATAATTTATTTAGAACAGGAAATTTTATACCATAAGCGGTCAGGTTTCTTAAATTTATTTCTTCCGAAAATAATCTGCTTGCTTTACTAAATAATAATGACGTAGCACCGTAAAGCATAAACGGAACAGATAATAATCCTGCTAATCCGCCAACCCAAATACTTTTTGCTGCAAAATTCCCAAATTTTAAATTTAAGATATAATACATTATTATTGTTGCAATAAACCAAATAATTGCAATTATTAATGTTGCCGTTATATTTCCATTTATTGTTTTTTTGAAAATATCAACAAGTTCATTATTTGATAAATCTTTAATTTTATACAGTTTGTTTTCTATTTGGATTGTATATTTTGAAAAAATAACTGCCCCAATAATCATACTTATAAACCATATTATTAATCCGTGTTTTATTATTTCAGGATATTGTTCCGGTGTATTATTCATCAACGTAAAAGCTGATACTATCCAAGCTAAATTCCAAATTAGCCAGAATATTATAAAAAGGACTACTGATTTTGTTGTTAAATTTTTCATTTTATTTTATTTTTAAATTAATTAAAAAACTTGATCTTATCTCGTCTTGTTTCCGATTGCAATTGTGCATAACGGTTTGTATATGAGGCGTTTGGTATTTTGAAACGCATAATTTTCAAGCCACTACTAGTTTTATTTATTGCTATAATTTTCAATTTTATCACCATCTGCCAAATGCACTATATTTTTTG
>NBLH01000260.1 GCA_002084525.1 Bacteroidetes bacterium 4572_117
ATTTTGGGCTAATAACCGAAAAGATAGCCTTAGCAGAAAAGAACTTACCACATATAAAGTAATTGATAGTATCGGCAAAAAGCATAATCTGGATTTAAAGGTAAAAGTAGCCCAAACTGTAGCCAAAGGTTATATCCCAATTAAGTTTTTAGATGTAGCATTAAACAGCCTATTTAATTATAACATGTTTGAAAAGCTTAGGTTGGGTATTGGCTTAAAAACTAATAATAAAATATCGTCGGCTTTTTCTTTGGGCGGATATTTTGCTTATGGATTTAACGATAAAAAAATTAAATATGGCGGCAATTTGTTATTTAATATTTATAAAAAAAGGGATATTAAGTTAGGCTTTGAATATAAAAATGATGTAATAGAATCGTCGGGATATAGTTTTTTAGAAACCCAAAGTATTAATTCGACCGAAATGTATAGGGATTATTTTGTGAAAGATATGACCTACAACGAAGGGTATAGCGTAAATTTTCAGGCAATGTTATTAAAACACTTAAAAACAAGGCTTAGCACAACAATGCAAACCATGCACACTCCAACTGACTATATGTTTAATAATGAACAAAATGCGGAGGTCAGCAAAAAACATAATTTCTTTGAAACAGCTTTACAATTCCGTTATGCACCCAATGAAGAATTAGCCTATATAGAAAATGAATTTTATGCGGTTACAAGTTTTTCGTCGCCGGTTTTTATGGGTAATATTATTAAAGGATTTAATAATTTTAATGGTAATTACGATTATTTAAAACTTGAGGCAAAGCTTTATGTTTCGATGCTGACAAAAGCATTTGGTAAAACGAATTTGCAAGTTATTGGTGGAAAAATTTGGGGCAATTTACCCTACTATAAATTATATAATGGGCATGGCAGTTATTACGATTTTAATACCGAGGCAGCATATAGTTTCGCAACAATGCGTATGAACGAGTTTTTATCTGATCAGTTTTTTGCGGTTTATCTCAGGCAAGATTTTGGAAGTTTGTTATTCAAAACCAAAAAATTTAAACCCAAAGTAATACTAGTTTCAAGTTTAACTTACGGTTCACTAAATAATATTGGCTTGCATAATAATATTTCAATAAAAACTATGGAAAAAGGCTATTTTGAGTCAGGGGTTTTAATCAACAGTATTTTTAGGCAGCTTAAATTTATTGGCTATGGTTTTGGTATATTTTACAGATATGGTAACTATACTTTTAAAAATAATAAAGAAAATTTTGCATACAGAATTACGATAACATTTGATCTTTAATTAGCCCCTATGTTTGTAATTCGAAAAGTTTCCAACAGTTTTTTTTAAATTAGCTGCTCAAACCTTTTAAAATTATAAATATGGAAAACAAAGTTAAAAAAAGATGGTCTGGATACACATTTGAAAAGCTGGACGGCAACAGTTCGTGTAGAAAATACCTTTAATAAGACATTTTCACAAGACCCTGAGTCGAAAGTCCTTTTCAATTATTTAAAGAAGAATTTCCCTGGGGCAAATTATTTTTCGGCCTATGAAGCTAGTTTTAGCGGTTTTTCAGCACACAGGGAATTAAACGAACTTGGGATAAAAAACATAGTGGTGAACCCTGCGGATATACCTACAACAGATAAAGAGCGCAAACAAAAAGACGATCCAAGGGATAGTCGAAAAATTGCGGAACAACTTGCAGCCTCAAAGCTAGTTGGAATATATATCCCTGGTATTGAAGCCGAAGGCGACAGGGCAATGTTAAGGTTTCGCAGGACATTAACAAAAGAAATAGCACGGAATAAAAACAGGGTAAAATCATTTTTATATTATCACGGTAAAATAATACCGGAACAATTTGCTGATAAAAAATATTGGTCGAAGCGTTTTACAAAATGGTTGCAAGAATTTGAACTACTTTCTGAAAGTTCAAGGGTAACACTAACAGAATTGGTTGAAGTCGTAGAATTTTTGAGGAAAAAACAATATAAAATATTAAAGAAAATAAAAGAACAATCACAAACAAAAAACTATAAAAAAAATAACGAATTACTTATAAGCATACCCGGTATAGGGCTTATAACAGCAATGAGTTTTTTAACAGAAGTAGAGGATATTGCACGGTTTTCCAATTTAGATAAGTTTTGTTCTTTTGTTGGGTTGATCCCAACAACAAACTCATCAGGCGAACATGAAGCAGTAGGCAACATCACAAAAAGACAAAACAAGATATTAAGAAGCCTTATTGTAGAAAGTTCATGGATGGCTATTAGAAATGACCCGGTATTGATATTGGCCTACGGTAAACATGTTAAAAGGATGAAGCCGACCAAGGCAATAATAAGGGTTGCAAAAAAAATGTTAAGTAGGATAAGATATGTTTTAAGGGAACAAAAATTATATGAATATGCAGTTGTTAAATAATTTAGGATCTATAAAAATCAATTTAGGTATGCAAAGACCGCTAACAGACACTTACGGCAGCGATTTATCGCTCGTCCGTTTTATTTAGTCTGCGGCTTTACCTATAATAATTTAATTCGGGAAATGCGGCTTCATTGAAATGTCCGTTTATAGAAGGTTGATTTTATAGTCCATATTATTTTGATGGATAGTGCCAAAAAATAGAGTATGCCAAAAAAGTACACGGCCATAGTAAAAATAAAAAACAGACATGATGGTTCTGCCCATTGTGTAAAATATAGGTTTGACAACTTGTTAAGTTTCACAAAGTTTTTAGATACAAAATGGGAAGACTGGAAATGGTTTAATGTGTATTCAAATAAAGGTATAAACAAGGGAAAGCAATTAGAAAATTTCACGAAATTCAAAAGACCGAAGTCTAAATTTTTATAGTTGTTTTGTTGGTGATTTGTCAAAAAAGAAACCCCTCAAAATTGAGGGGACAGACATTGTATTGTCTATTTTTTGGCATCACAAAATTATGAAAAAAAAACAAACTATTAATCAAATGAATATGTGGTAGTTAAGAAACTTAAAAAAAGAAAAATTAAAAAACACTAGAATAAATTTGGATTACAACATAGAAGTGTCAAGTCACATTTCATGGTTTAATAATATTCGAACCCTGTTCTGCCGGAAATTTGTAATTGTTTCAAATAATTGTCTTTCCGCCGGCGGTTTGCTTACGCCTATTTTATCCCGGCGCTACGCACCGGGCTATTGCTATCAGACCCTTTCAGGGTCATCTCTTTAGCTTTTTTTATTAATACGACATAACACCCCGCCTCGTAGAGTTGTTTGTTAATTATTTACTCTGTATAAGGTGTAAGGCCCATATTGTAGAATGCAAAAGCCCATTTGTCGGCAATTTGTTCAATAATTTTTGAAGTAGGTGTTCCTGCACCGTGGCCTGCACTTGTTTCAATCCGTATTAAAACAGGGTTTTCACCTTTCTGTTTTTCTTGTAATGCAGCAGCAAATTTAAACGAATGGGCAGGCACTACCCTATCATCATGGTCTCCGGTTGTAACTAAGGTTGCCGGATAATTTGCTTCTTTTACATTATGGACCGGCGAATATGCCAAAATATATTTGAACATCTCTTCCGATTCTTCTGATGTTCCATAATCATATGCCCAACCGGCACCAGCTGTAAACTTATGATAGCGTAACATATCAAGCACACCTACGGCAGGGAATGCAACCTTCGCTAAATCGGGGCGTTGTGTTATGGTAGCACCAACAAGAAGTCCACCATTTGACCCGCCTGCAAGTGCTAGGTATTTAGTTGATGTGTATTTGTTTTCCTTTAAGTATTCAGCTGCTGCAATAAAATCATCGAACACATTCTGTTTTTGTAGTTTTGTGCCTGCAATATGCCATTTTTCACCATATTCGCCTCCACCACGTAGGTTTGGTTGGGCAAAAATACCACCATTATCCAGCCATATAGTAGTTGCAATACTAAAGCGCGGTGTTAAACTAATATTAAAGCCACCATAAGCATACAGGTATGTTGGGTTTTTCCCATTTTTTGCTATCCCTTTTTTATATACGATATACATCGGTACTTTTGTCCCATCTTTGCTTTTGTAAAAAACCTGTTCGGTAACATAATCTTCAGGGTTGAAATCAATAGCGGGTTTCCAGTACATTTCTGATTCGCCAGATTTGATATTATATTTAAAAATGGTTCCAGGATAAGTAAATGACGTAAAGCTGTAATACAAATATTCATCATCTATTTTAGCACCAAAACCACTTGCAGTACCTGATGTAGGCAGCTCAACCTTTCTTATTTCTTTTCCTTCAAAATCATATTGAACGACCTCAGTTTTTACATCAACCATATACGAGGCAAAAATACTTCCTCCACCCGATGAAGCCGATAATACATTTTTTGTTTCAGGAATTAAATCTATCCAGTTTTCGGGTGTTGGGTTTGATACATCAACGGTAACTAAACGGTTATTTGGTGCATCAAGATTGGTTTCTATAAATAACTTAGTGCCAATATTATCTAATATTCCACTTTCACTATCAAAATTATCTACAATTGTAACAATTTTACTATTTGGTGTTTTTAAATCCTGTATATACAATTCATTCCCACTAGTGCTTACTGAAGCTGAGATTATTAAATAGTTTTCATCTTCGGTTAAATAACCACCAATATACCTTCTTGGTTGTTTGTCGCCACCAAAAATTAGTTCATCGTCTTGCTGTTTTGTTCCCAGTTTATGATAAAATAGCTTATGGAACTGGGTTTTCCCCGATAACTGGCTTCCTTTTTTTGGTTTATCGTAACTGCTATAATAAAAACCATCATTGCCTTTCCACGATACTCCACTGAATTTTACATCTACAAGGGTGTCTTCAATAATTTCATTGCTCTCTGTATTTCTAACAATTACTTTTCGCCAATCAGAACCCCCTTCCGAAATTAAATAGGCAAATAAAGAACCATCTTTTGTAAAGCGACTTCCTCCGGCCATTGAAACTGTTCCGTCTTCTGAAAACTTATTTGGATCAATAAATACAACAGCATCAGTACCATCTTCGGTTTTTGAACGATACAGCACATATTGATTTTGTAAACCATCATTTTTATAAAAATAGTAAAAATCACCATGTTTTTTGGGTGAGCCAACTTTCTCATAATTCCATAACTCTTCCAACTTTGCTTTTATTACATCCCTGAATGGGATACTATCTAAATAACCAAAGGTTACTTTGTTTTG
>NBLH01000261.1 GCA_002084525.1 Bacteroidetes bacterium 4572_117
TAACCTCACCAACAAGGCAGGTGCCACAAAGACGTTGAAAGAAATCTACAAGTTCTTGATTTTGAGAAAAAATTTCTAATAAGGTTTTTTCCCAAACCATTGGAACATCATCAATTCCTTGTTCCGGATAATCAACAGGGCAATATTTACTTGAAAAATCGCTTGACCTCTCCTTTTCCAATACACCTGTTTTTAAATTTATAACTCCATTTTTACAGGGCAATAACCATGGATGTTTAATTACTTGCATACTTGCTTGAGACATGTTTTTTTTCTCCTTTTTATAAAATTATTATTTTTTACTTCCAAAAAACAAACAACTAAAACTTACTTTTTTTTAATATGTCACCTCCTTTATATTTAATTTTTCTTGTAGTTTTACGCCATAATAAGTTACGTTTGGCGTTTTTTTCCAATCAAATTTTTCTTTAAACATCTTTCCAAATCTTTTTTGACTAAGACCATATTTTGACACTTTTTCTTTCCACCATATATTACAGGCTGTATATATTTCAGTCGCATTAATAAAATTTAATTCATCTTCTTCACAACACTCCTCAATAAAATCTTGAAGTTGATCCTCATCTCTTCTATAATCTTCCACTGCATCTTTTACGATGATTGACGAGCCCAACCCATTTTTTTGCCACATAAGACACCCTTTAACCATCCAGCTTAATATTTGGGGGTATTCTTTTTTAAGTTGGTTGGGCAAGTCAGGATTCGACATCCTTTCATTTTCATTGTTAGGTTCATGATCTACGAAAGACACATCAAAAGGAATTACTAAAACTCTTTCCCAAAATGCAAAATCCTCAGCTGGTGCCCCTGGTATATTATTAGTTGCTAAAAATAATGTATGACTTGGTTTAAAGGAAACTTCACGCTTTTCAAATGGATTACGAGCAACAAGTGTATCATTACCAGTATATAATTTAATTTTGGCCGTAGCGATTCGCTTACCAGCTTCTGTTTCGGATGCAAAAACAAACCGTGCACCTTTTAATTTCATAAGCCCTGGGTTCGGAGCTGAACCATTACTATTATGTTGTGCGAGTAACATGTCAGGCTGAATTGAAGTAGCGAAATCACCCAAAATAGACGAAATTGTTTCGATTATTAAAGATTTGCCGTTCCTTCCCCTCCCATTCAAAACAATAAATTTATGGTCTATAACCTCTCCAACAAGACATTGGCCACAAAGGCGTTGGAAGAAATCTACAAGTTCTTGATTTTGTGAAAAAATTTCCAATAAGGTTTTTTCCCAAACCACCGGAGACACATCAATGCCTTTGTCCGGATAATCAATAAGGCAGTGTTTATTTAAAAAATCACGGGGTACACCTTGGTTTAATTCACCTGTTTTTAAATTTATAACCCCATTATTGCAGGGCAACAACCAAGGTTTTTTATCCAATTCATCACCTTTTATAACTAATCCTTGATGAGTTTTGTGCACAAGATTTAATACATGAGAGGGGTAAAAATCATTATTAAGATTCCATATTACGGCATTAAGGTTTTTTATTGTTTTTTTAATTGCTTTTATTTGTGGGTTTGTTTTTTCTTCCTTTGTTAGTTTTTTTAATTTTTCAATTTGATGTAACATTTCATTTTTATAAATACTTATTACGTCAACGAATACTGCGGTTGATACATCCAGCTCATCTTCAACCCAATAATGATTATCCCACTTCATCCAATAACCACCTGATTTGTTAAATATAAATTTATCCCTGAAAAGTTTTTTATAAATTTCAGCACTACCCCTCATATTATCTTCTAAACACTTTAAAACAAATTCAGAATCCATATTCATTTTATCATTACTTTGAATATCAATAGGGTAATCAAGCGAATTTTGTTTTATTCGTGCTTCCACTTGCTTTTTTAAATCAGGTTCACCCTCACCTACTGTTTCATTTGTTTGTTCTTCTATTGGTATTGTCATACTATTGGTATTGTCATAATACATCCCTATTTTTGATTTTTAAATTATGTAAATGAAAGAAACAGTTATCACCGGTTATGATTTTGGCAGGATGCGACAACCTTAAGTACCAGTGAACTTCATCGTTATTGTAAAATAAATCATAAATTCTTTGCTTGATGATATTGTTTTGAAAACCATTACAATAATTTATCTTAGATATTGTTTCTTGTGCCAAAATGGTTGCCGAATATTTTTTTAATAGGGTTTGTAATTCTTGCAAGGGTGATAAATCTTCAGGAATTTTATACGTATTATTATTATGAGGTGATAATTTTAGGACAGGTGGCAAGCCCTCCCATATCCAATTTTTAATATTTATGTTTTGTTGAAAAGCATCTCCAGGGTCTTTGCCAACTGGTGGTGGCCATAGTTTGGCATTAGTAAAATTATTTCTCCACCATTTACCGGCTGTTTGCCCTGCCTGATCATAATCAAGCGATATAAGAATTATAACTGCCCTGTTCAAATAATAATTAATATCCGAACACGGTTTTTTTTGAGCCGTACCTAAAGCAATAACACTGGTTAAAGAACCGGCAAGCATAGTAATCATCATTGCATCAAGCTCGGACTCTACAACTGTTATAGTTTTCATTGTTTTATTTTCAAACAATATGGAATCCATACCCGAACCAGGCAAAATATAATATTTTATATCGCTACTGGTTTTTAAATCAGGTTTTGGCCGGCGTATTCGTATTCTGTAAATTTGATTATTTTTAAAAGAAGGGATAATAATTCCCCTTGGAATCCAAAGCATTTTATCACGACCTGTTTTTTCGTTTTTTATCTGCGGAAGATCCCAAGTTTTTCTTGGACGAAATATACAGTTATATTTTTTTTCTCCGGACAAATAACCAAGCTTGAATTTTTGAACGGCTGTTTTATCAAGACCTCGGGTTTTTAAATATTGCATAATTTTTTTATGCGACAATAAATTTTCATGAGCCTTGTTTATTAATTTTTGAGCCTGTTCCTGCCATTGTTTTGATGGTGACACAGAAACACTTGGATGCGTAGGTTTTGGCATTTTCAAGGTGCCCCTCCCTGCCACTTGAAAAGCATCGGGGTAAGAATAGCCACAGTAATCTTTTAGAAATTGCACCAAATCACCCTTTATCCCACACATGCGACACCAATAAGTGCCTTCTCCTTTTTTTTCTTGTGGCCAACACCGAAAACGATCGGTACCACCGCAAGCAGGACACCGACCAGCATACTCACCACCGTTGGTAGTCGAAACTTTTTTAACTACTATTTTTGTTAATTCAACAGCCTGTAAAATATCCATTTTTGCCTTTTCAAAAGTAAAAAAATGATGCTTGTTTGTTGGGTCTTCAATTGGTGTTTTATCCCTAATAACAAGTATCGCATACGTTAAATTAAATTATAATCACAATGGGTAATATATCGTTTTTTGTGTAAATATATTTCCCACTTCCCTCCCGTTTTCAATTTTTTTTTCGTTAAAGAATCGTGCCTTGTCTCTCCGTATTAAAAGCAAGGCAGGAAGGACCCAAAAGTTTTTTGTTGGTGGCCACTACTCTTTTAGACCTTGGCCGGTTTTTACAATTGAGGGGGACGGGGGAGTTTTTGTATTTTGTGAGATAATTTTCTTTTTAATGAATGCGACAACTGCATCTATGGGATAAGCAGTTGTGTTGCCTATCTTAAATCTATCTTCAATACCCTTGCCTTGATAATCTAAATTTTTGTGATACGCTCCATTAAGCATACCTCCAGTTTTTTCTTTTAAATCTGGTCTTAAGATAAAACCATAAGGATTATTCTCAATAACTTTTTGACAAATACCATCAGCGATTAGTTCTCTTTTTAATTTTTGTTGCATAACACACCCCTTTACGAAGAATAGTTAATAATGACGTTTTTAATTGAGTATATTATAAACATAAAAAAGAGGGCAAAAAAAGATAGATACTTGATGAATTATAGCCCAAAAAGGGTAGGTACTTGGTAAAATTTGATGAAAGATTATAGTAATGACAGGGGTTTATAAGCACCTACCCTTTTTTTTATTATAAATACAAATATTAGCCAACCTTTACCAATAATTGTAGCAATGATAGGGGGTGCAATTGATAAAAATAAATAATTTTAAAAATGGGAAAAAATCGAAGGGGGGGTAGTTGTTAGTGGGTAAGTCACGATCTTGCACCATCATTTACAATCTTAAATATATATTTTACTTGTTCTATAGATAGTATATCTTTGTGGTGTTTGGGTTGGGGGTTTTTTTCAGAACGTAAATGTTTGAGAACATATTTAGAAATATTATATTTGGTATATATCCATTTTGATATTCTATCTTCACGCTTTATTGATAATATCGTTTTCTCTTTTTCATGGAAACGGTCAATTGTGCCATCCATAAGAGCTTCTCTTGTTTTTACTGCAATATATAAAGGGTCTTCTTTAAGTGGTTTGCCTTTTGGATGTTGGGGAAATGTTTGTTTCCACTCACCAAACACAATAGCATCTTTATATTGCAATTTACCTTTTTCATTTGTGTCAAATAGTAATTCATCTGGTATAGGATAACCCATTTTTCTCATCCAATCTAAAAACTTTAATGAATGAAAAACTTTAGTTGTGCTAAAAAATTCATCTTTTTCTGGGAGTTCATCTATTACTATAACTTTAAACTCTTTTTTAGTTTCACCTCTTACCAAGTCGATTTTTATTTTTGATAATAAGTTTAAACCCTGCGTTGCTTTTTGAAAATCAGGTTCCAACTGTAATTGCAGTATATCTACATTATAATCATCCACATCTTTCAATAAAGTACTTTTTACATGTTTAAAATATGTATATAATCTATTTGGGAGACGTTCCCCAATCAAAACGGTAACACAATCAGCTACTGTATTATATTTACGTAATTTAAATTTTTTATAATCAGGTAATGGTGATTTGTGAAATACGCCTGTTTTTATTGTTGGTAATTGTTTAATAAAATCCAATTGTGGTGGTATTGGTATTGTTATATGAAAAGTTGGTACAAAAGTTCTAACCGGCCTTTGTTTTTTTTCAGAATCCATTTATCACCTCATATTGTAAAGTTTTATTAAATTAAGATTTTTTAAGATGCCTTTTTTTTAAAAGCCACAACGTTTTTTTCTTTATTCTGTAAAACAACTGTATCAATGGCATTGGCCGCAAGTTTTAACTGGTCTGGTGCCAAATGGCTGTATCTCTCGGTAACTTGTATTGTTGAATGGCCTAACACTTTTTGGACAACATATAGACTTACACCTTTCATAACCATCCATGATGCTGCAGTATGCCTGCAAGTATGAAAAACAACTTTTTGCCGACTATCAGTAATATCTTTATTGAAAAGTTTATCTGCTATTTTTTGAAAAGTATTTGATATTTGAACGGATGCTTTTTTATTGCGACCAGGGAATACAAGAGCGTTTTGTTTTCCATGTGTTTTAATTTTAAATATTTGTTTTACGGGTCCGGACATATAAACAGACCTATCAGATCCTTTTGAATCAATAATATTTAAAATACCATGCTCAACATCAACTTGTGACCATGTAAGTTGAAATATTTCACTTGCCCTTAAACCACAGTGTAAACTTATCAAGGTTTTTTCATATAAAGAAATGCTACTCATTTTTAATGTATCCAGTAATATTTCAGCTTCTTTATAAGATAAAAATCGAATACGTGAATTGTTGTTTTGATTAATTTGTTTTCTAAGGCTTTTTGATATTCTTGGTATGGCAGGGGTGTATTTATTTTCATGTGACATTATAAAAGATACCATCAATATCTGCCTTTGATATTTTTTTAAATGGCATGTCACCAATACAACTATCAATCCAAATCCTAAACAACGACTCTTCACGCTGATAAGTTTTTATTGCTTTTTGTTTTTGAATTAAAGGGTAATATACATTATAAAAATAATTATGAATCGTTATTGTATCTTTATGTTGTTGTGAATTTAATCTTTCTTTTTCTGCTTCTTTTTCTTTAGCTAACTCTTTTTCATCTTTCAAAGAAATAGGACGTTTCCCATTTTTAGCATTTTTTTTATACTTTTCCAGCAGGCTTAAACATTTATGTTGTTTCCAGCCCTCCGATAACCAACCAAAATTAATAGCCACTCTTTTTTTATTAACCTGATATTCAGTACGATAATATTTATCAAACTCCACACCGTGCTTTCTGGTGGGGTGTTTTTTATAATATATATA
>NBLH01000262.1 GCA_002084525.1 Bacteroidetes bacterium 4572_117
AAGAAATCAGTTTGTCTAGAGCTTCCAAAAAATCTCTGTTTTTTATAGATAGTATTTTGTCAATCAACCCGTTTCTAATTTTATCAACTGTTACCATTTCATTTAAAAATTTGATTATAAATATCCGAATAATTGTTGGTTTTTCCTAATGCCACAAACAATCAGACTAAAGCAAAAGGTAGATTTATTTTACTTATGTGATTATTCCCGATTATTTAATTTGCCTGCAATTTACAAGTTATATGCCATATATCCAAACCATCCTATGGGTTGTCCATAAAGCTTTTTCAGGACGACAATATTTTAAAAGTATCCCACGAGAAAATCGGGGCAGGTCATGTAAATGTTTTGCAAGACTCTCATTTATAGTAATATAGCTAGGCTTTGTGGTTTCGGGATTTACAGCAGTAGCCAAGCAGTAGCAAGCTAATTTTTGGAAGCTACCTAAAGTACATTCAACACCTGTTCTTTAATTTTTTCAAGTTCGTCTTTCATTTGGACCACTATTTTTTGTATGTCAGAATTGTTTGCCTTTGAACCAATTGTGTTAATTTCGCGGCCTATTTCTTGTGCAATAAAACCCAGTTTTTTACCCTGTGCGCTTTCTTCGTTCATTGTTTGTGTAAAATAGCTGCAATGGTTGGCAAGCCGTACTTTTTCTTCTGTAATATCAAGTTTTTCAAGATAATATATCAATTCTTGTTCAAAGCGGTTGTTGTCTGCATCAACTTCTTTTAAATTATCTTTGAAATTTTGTTTTATCCGGTCTTTTACTTTTTCAATACGGCTTTTTTCATGTGGCTCAATTGCTAATTGAAGATTCTGGATTTGTTCAATACGTTGCTTAAAATCAGCCTGCATTACTTTCCCTTCTTGAAGCTTGAATTTTTCAATTTCTGAAAGGGCATTGCTAACTGTTTGTTTTATTACAAGCCATTCATTTTCGTTAATCTCACGCATTTCGGTTTTTGTAACATCAGGCAAACGCATAATAATTTCAAGTATCTGTTCATTATCAACGCTTCTGTTTAACGATTCCGTAACTTCTACCAATTGTTGGTAATAGTTTTTTATTACTGATTTGTTGAATTGGATGTTTTTTTCTGCTTCGTTTTGGTCTATCCAAACAGAAAGTTCTATTTTCCCGCGCTTAAGTGCCTTAGCTAACATATTGCGCAGCTCCATTTCTTTTTCTTTATAAGATCCGGGTATTCTGGCGGTTATGTCGGCTTGCTTGCTGTTTAACGTCTTTATTTCAACAGTAATTTTTTTATTTTCGAATTCGTTTACAGCTTTTCCAAAGCCGGTCATTGATTTTAACATATTTCTTTGAAATTTTATATTTATGGGCTCAAAAGTAAAAAAAATCTACAATAGTTGAGTTTTTCTTAAACGAATATAAAAAAATGGTATATTTATCAGAAATTTGATAAATTTGACAAAATTAAAAATACACATGTGGGATTAAAAAGGATACTTCCGATATTTACGTTGATATTACTATGCTTTGTTTCAGTAAGTGCATTTGCCCATGGTGTCGATGATGAAACCCAATCGTTTTTATCAGCAAATAAAGGGCTTGCTTTTGGGCCTTTTCTTTACATCGGCGCAAAACATATGATTACGGGATACGACCACCTGCTTTTTTTAGTCGGAGTTATTTTCTTTTTATACAAAACAAAAGAAATATTGGTTTATGTAAGTTTATTTACTATTGGGCATAGTACTACATTGTTGCTTGGCGTAATGGCAAATATTAACGTAAATGTATTTTTAATCGATGCTATTATTGCTTTTTCAATTGTATACAAAGGTTTTGATAACCTAGGTGGTTTTAAGGTGTTTTTTGGGGTGCAACCAAATACAAAATTGGCCGTGCTTATTTTTGGGCTGTTCCATGGTTTTGGCTTGGCAACAAAATTACAAGAATTTCAATTTGATAAAGAAGGGCTTTTCGTTAACCTGCTTGGTTTTAACCTTGGCGTTGAGATTGGGCAATTTTTAGCCTTGGGGGCTGTACTTTTAATTATAGGTGTTTGGAGAAGATACAACAGCTATATTAAATTTTCGAATATTACCAACATGCTTTTAATGGCAGCCGGTTTTTTGCTAATAGGTTTTCAATTAACAGGGTATTTCACATCTTAAGCACTAAGTGCTATTTAATGTTGCTTACGCACTGGTGCAAATATCTTACAATATGCAAGTTGGGTAAAAGTAAATATACAATTAATTTTAACTGGGTACTTAATAAAATATTATGACAACAAATAATCAGCCTATTATGGGCAAAAATCAATTAATAAAATCTGTTTTTATAGCACTTTTGATAGGAACCGTTGTTTTGCTCACTGCCGTTTTACCTGCTGAATATAATATTGACCCGATAGGTGCAGGGAAACTTTTTGGTTTCAGTAAATTACATAAGGATAACGTCTCAACCGAAACAGAACAAGCTAATAACCAGACGGTAAAGATAGATGTTAAAAAACTGAAATTAAAACATGTAGGTTCGCCTGCTGACGTTATAAAACCTACAGAAGCTAATAATCCTGCACCAACAGAGCAATTCCCGGAACAATATGATACTGTTAAAGTTGTTGTTCCGGCCAATAAGGGTATCGAATATAAATTTAAAACATTAAAATATGCCAGTGTAAAATATGAATGGGCAACCGATAAGGATAAAACTGTTTTTATTGATTTTCATGGCGAAGTTAAACAGGAAAACCCACCAAAAAATGTATTTTACGAAAGCTACACCGTCGCATATTCAAATAATATGGCCGGTACACTAACTGCTCCTTTCGAGGGGAAACATGGTTGGTATTTTAGGAATTATTATAATGAAGATATTACAGTTACGATAGTATTAAAAGGGCAATATAAGTTATTTAACAAATAAACACTAATATTTTGAAAAAACTAATAGCCGCACTTCGTTTTTTATTCAGGCGGAGGCTAAAAATAACATCAAATGTTATTAATACACCCATAAAGGATTTTCATTACGCAATAGACATAAATAATGTAATAAACTACGGCGAAGCGATTGAAAATGAAAAGGGACAAAATCTGTCAAAAATCAATAAAGGAAAAATACACCCTTTGTTTTATACAAAAATTAGTTGGCAGATAATAGAAAAATTAAATAATTATCTGGAAATCCCTATCGACGAAAAAATTTTAAAAACCATAGTCCATCAATCAGAAAATATTAATTTTTATAAGGAATTATTACTGCCTGCCAATTTAGTTGTTAAACCTAAACTATGGAGTATCGGCCCTCATAAAAAGGGCTCAAAGCTATTGATTAAATTTGATTATTATTCTGATAATGAGCTTGTTGCTACTGAATACTCAAGCGGTTTGTTGTTTGGCGTTAAATGCATAGGGGGGGGGCAAAGCCTTGGTGAAACACCCAAAACAATTAAAATAAATGAAACCCCAATTTGGCAAGAACAAATTGAAATAGAAAAAACATTACCATATATTTATGCAAAAAAAGCCGAAATTGATGCCCCGATACATACAAACCCAAAATTTGCAAAATCAATTGGTTTACCAGATATTATTTTGCAAGGTACTTGCACGTTTGCAAAATCGGTAAGCCTTATTGTAGCAAAAGAACTTAATAACGATAGTAGCAAGATTAAAGCAGTTTCGGCAAAATTCACAGGAATGGTAGTTCCACCAAACCAAATTACAGTAAGATTATTGAAAAATGAAAAAAAATTATTATATTTCGATGTTTTAAACAATAAAGGCAAAGCTGTTTTAAAAGGAGGGCAAATAATGTTATAAATTGCTGTATTATTGTTAAATTGTTGAATTGCTAAATTGCTATATTGTTGAATTTACCAATGACTAAATGACCAATAACTAAATGATAAATGGGCAGAAACAACACCTGATAAAACTGCTATTATCCAGCATGAAGACGATAAGTTTGTTAGTTATAAACAGTTAAGGACTTTATCTGATTTTTTTGCTCTTCGTTTGCTTGACATGGGTATAAAAAAAGGTGATATAATTGCAACGCAGTTGGCATTATTCCCTGAACATGTTGCATTAATGTATGCTTGTTTAAAAATTGGTGCAATTTTTTCACCAATCGACCTTAGGTTAAAAAAAGAAGAAGTACGTAGGGATTTAGACAAAACTAAACCAAAGATGTTCTTTTTTTTGGGTAAAACGCCAATTATTGATTTTAACGAAATTGGTGAGTATGTACGCGATAATTGTAAATATATCAATTATATGGTTCAGGTACTGGCCGATCCTACAAAAGAAACCCCAATTAAAGGAGCCTTAACTATACAGGCAATGATGTCGAAACCAAAATTGGTTTGGTTAAAAATAAAAGATGTTTTTACGGGGGGCTTAAATAAAATATACAAAACCATCGACACAAAAATGCCTGCCATAATAATTTTCACAACTGGCACAACAGGAACCCCAAAACCTGCCTTAATGAGTCATGAAAATATAATAGTGCAGAACGAAGTATTGCGTAAAGGTGCCCAAATGGACGAAAACAACAGAACATTGGTTAATTTGCCGCCAAGCCATGTGGGCTGTATAACCGAAACATTGCTTACAACTTTATATATAGGTGCTACTGCTGTTTTACTTAAGGTTTTTAATGTACAGTTATCGCTTAAAGCAATTGAAAAACATAAAGTTACGCTTTTAGGCCAAATACCTACACAATTTAGGATGATGTGGGCAGAACCCGATTATGACAAATACGATTTATCGAGCTTAAAGTTTGCAGTATATGGTGGCTCGGCTGTTGATGTGGAGTTTTTGAATAAGCTGGCATCTATGGCACCAAAATTTGGTACAGGAATAGGTATGACTGAAACTGCCGGCTTTACCACTTTTACACCTGATGGTATTTCGGTTGAGGAAATGGCTGGGCAGGTAGGTCGTTATTTTGAACATCTTGCAAAAATTTCTATCCGCAAACCGATGAATGAAGACGGGACTGTTGGAGAGGAACTTCCAGACGGTGAAAATGGTGAGATCTGTTATCACCCGCCAATTGTGTTTATGGGATATTATAATTTTGAAGAGGCCACAAAAAAAGCTATTTCAACTGAAGGTATTTTATATAGCGGCGATTTGGGATATTTTAAAGATATGGGTAATTATAGGGCCTTGTTCCTTTCCGGAAGGGCAAAATTTATAATTAAACAAAAAGGTTATCAAGTTTTTCCTGATGAAATACAAACTTTTATTGCAGAACACCCAAAAGTTGACCAAATTGATGTGGTAGGTGTTAAACATAAGATTTTTGACGAGGGTATTTTTGCCTTTGTTAAACCAAAAGAGGGGCTTGAGTTAACAGCTGATGAAATAATGGAACATTGCAAAAAAATTGCCGCATATAAAAGGCCACAACATGTTGAGATATGGCCTGCTGACAAGCCTTTCCCTATTACACGTACAACAAAAGTTGATAAGCTGGAATTAAAAAAAGAAGCTGATATAATTGTAGACAAACTTCGTGAAAACGGAAAATGGGACGCTTAGTGAATGAATAGTGAATAATGTATAATGATGACTGAATAGTAATAAAACTTGAAAAATGTTACAATTAAAATTGAAGTCTATTTTGCTGATTATCAGTATTTTATTAGTAGTAAATATTCAAGGGCAAACTGAGAAAAAAAGCAGTATTGGGCGTAGCAACATCATTAAAGCAGCTAAAGAGATAATGAAATCGGCCCAATACTGTACCTTAATAAGTACTGATTCAATGGGAGAGGTGCACGCCCGTATGATGGAAACTTTTCCCTTAGGCGATAACTTTGCTGTTTGGTTTGGTACGAATAAAAAAAGCAGAAAAGTAGCAGAAATTAGGAAAAACCCAAAAGTTGCAATTTACTATGCCGCAACAGATGAAACTGGTTATCTTACAATTTATGGAAATGCCGAGTTGGTTAATGAACCGAAAGAAAAATTACGGCTATGGAAAAAAGAGTGGAAAAATTATTTTACTGACAGGAAGGATTTTATCTTGATAAAGGTAATTCCGCAAAAAATGGAAATAATTAGTTATAAACACGGAATTAACGGCAATAAAGAAACTTGGGAAGCAGTAAATTTTGAGTTTTAAACGAAATTATCATATTGTTTCTATGAAAAAATGTATTTACATATTATTGCTGTTTGCAACAACAAATATTGTATCTGTTAAAGCCCAAAAAAGGGTTTCGTTAAAGCCAGATTTTAAAAATAATATTAGTTGGTGGCAGTCAATTAAGGCGGTTACTAGTTGGGACAATAAAAAAAATATACAAAAACAGGTTTTTGATTTAAGTATGCAAGCCACCATTACCGAATTTGATAATGAAAAACCTATAAAAATTATTTATGATAATGTTAACGGGCCACAAACAGTTGTAAAAGTTAAAAATGGTGCAGAAAAAACTACAGATAGTTTGATGAACCGCTATGGGAAAATTACAGCTGATATTGATAAAAGCAATGTTTTATTTAATGCCAATGATATTGGGGCTTTAAGTAACGATATATTGAAATCTTTTCCACCTGGATCCTTTTTTGGTTTTATCCCACCCGGAAAAAAGAAAATAAAAGTGGGTGCAAGTTGGAGTTCAGGCAGTGTGATTCCGATAGGCCCAAGAGTTTTTAGCAAGAAAAAATATCAGTTTTATGAAATAAAAGGGGTGTTTAAACTCGAAAAAATTGAAAACAATATAGCTTATGTTTTATGGGAAGGAGAAGCAAAAGTGACAACAAAATCAAATGAAAATTCTGATGCCAGTTGGCAAAGAATGGTAGAGTTCGACTTTAAAAAAGGCAGGTTTATTAGTAATAAAGGTAAATTACAAATTAAAACACCCAACTGGGATATTATTTACAAAGTTGATATTGTTGCTGGGTACTAAACCCATCGATAACAAAACTGGTGATTTGACCAGATGAAGTTTTTTGAATTAGCTCGTATTCATCATTTTTAAGGAAATATTGTTCTACGAATTCTTTTTCGGGGTCGATAATCCAATATTCTTTAACGCCATGGTTTTGATAATCGGTAAATTTTATTGTCCTGTCGGTTTTTTCGGTCGATTTTGAAATAACTTCTACAATAAAATCCGGTGCAGGGAATAAAAGTTGGTCAGCTTTAAAGTTGTCTGCTTTTTCTTTGTTAAAAAAACAAATATCAGGTTCATAATCGTTTCGGGTAAGACGAATCATTAGTTTTTCATGATGTACTACACCAATAGTTTTATATGATAAATAATTGTGAATTAAATTAGCTAAATAAAATGATACATTACTATGCCTTAACATAACCGATGAATGAATAATTATATTACCGTTAATAAATTCAGCTTTTTGGTCTTCGCGAACTGTTTCATAAAAATGTAAGCGTTTCTTTTTTTCTTTTTCCAGATAGTTTTGAAGCGACTTAAAAATTAAAACGGCACTCGGCGATTTTTTAATAATATCTATTTCGTTTTGGATATCTAAATTCATAATCAATGATTATTACAAAAAACAAGTTATTTACACAAAAATACGAAAAAAAATAATATGGTGTTAATTTTTTGCTTATGCCTGAAATAGAAAAACATATTACAATTGTGGCCGATTTTCGTGAAAATGCATCAGGTATAGTTCAAATACTTATTGAACTTGGTATAAAAATA